>JAHEDL010000274.1 GCA_024641255.1 Pseudorhodobacter sp. | reverse complement strand
CCATCTTTGCAACGGCGGGCTTTGACGCAAACCGCCTTGGTTTGCACTAAGAAACCTTGCCAAACACCCGCAATGCGACTAAGGACGCGGGCACAGGAAGGGTCGGGCAATTGCCACGGCCCTTTGCGTATTCGGGCAAGACCGGCGGAGCCAACCGCATGGCCAGTGAAATAGATGAAAAGGAACTAAACTACATGTGCGCTAAAGCTACTATGGAAGACTTCGAAGCCCTTTTGAAAGAAAGCTTCGAAATTGACACCCCCGAAGAAGGTACGGTTGTCAAAGGCAAGGTCATTGCAATTGAAGCAGGCCAGGCCATCATCGACGTCGGCTACAAAATGGAAGGCCGCATCGATCTGAAAGAATTCGCTAATCCGGGCGAAGCTCCGAATATCAACGTCGGCGACACTGTTGAAGTGTATCTGGACCGCGTTGAAAACTCGCGTGGCGAAGCTCAGATCTCGCGCGAGAAAGCTCGCCGCGAAGAAGCTTGGGACCGTCTGGAAAAAGCATACGCTTCCGAAACCCGCGTCGACGGCGCGATCTTCGGCCGCGTCAAGGGTGGCTTCACTGTCGATCTGGGCGGCGCTGTTGCGTTCTTGCCGGGCTCGCAGGTTGACGTTCGTCCGGTGCGTGATGCTGGCCCGCTGATGGGCATGAAGCAGCCGTTCCAAATCCTGAAAATGGACCGTCGTCGTGGCAACATCGTTGTGTCGCGTCGTGCAATCCTTGAAGAATCGCGCGCCGAACAGCGTGCCGAAGTCATCGGCAACCTGACCGAAGGTCAGACTGTTGACGGCGTGGTCAAGAACATCACCGAATACGGTGCCTTCGTTGATCTGGGCGGCGTTGACGGCCTGCTGCACGTCACCGACATGGCTTGGCGTCGCGTCAACCACCCGTCAGAGATCCTGGCGATCGGCGAAACCGTCAAGGTTCAGGTCATCAAGATCAACAAAGACACCCACCGCATTTCGCTGGGCATGAAGCAACTGCAATCCGATCCGTGGGATGCTGTTGAAAAAATGTATGCCATCGGCACCGTGCACAAAGGCCGTGTCACCAACATCACCGATTACGGCGCCTTCGTCGAATTGGAAGCCGGTGTTGAAGGCCTGGTTCACGTCTCGGAAATGTCCTGGACCAAGAAAAACGTCCACCCCGGCAAAATCGTTTCGACCAGCCAGGAAGTGGAAGTCATGGTTCTGGAAATCGACAGCGCCAAGCGCCGCGTTTCCTTGGGCCTCAAGCAGACCCAGCGCAACCCGTGGGAAGTGTTTGCTGAAACCCATCCGGTTGGCACCAACATCGAAGGCGAAGTCAAGAACATCACCGAATTCGGTCTGTTCGTTGGCCTCGACAACGACATCGACGGCATGGTTCACCTGTCGGACCTGTCGTGGGACCAGCGCGGCGAAGACGCGATCCAGAACTACCGCAAGGGCGACACGGTTACCGCCGCTGTCACCGAAGTGGACGTCGAGAAAGAGCGTATCTCGCTCTCGATCAAAGCTCTGGGCGAAGACAACTTCACCGATGCAGTTGACGGCGTGAAGCGTGGCTCGGTTATCACCGTTGTGATCACCGCCATCGAAGAAGGCGGCGTCGAAGTCGAATACAACGGCGCCAAGTCGTTCATTCGCCGTTCGGACCTGTCGCGTGACCGTTCCGACCAGCGCCCCGAGCGTTTCTCGGTTGGCGACAAGATCGACGTTCGCGTCACCAACATCGACCCGAAGACCCGTCGTCTGGGCCTGTCGATCAAGGCACGTGAGATCGCTGAAGAGAAAGAAGCAGTCGAGCAGTATGGCTCGTCCGATTCGGGCGCTTCGCTGGGCGACATCCTCGGCGCCGCTCTGAAGGGCGACCGGAACTGATCTGATCGTTAGCGGTCAACAAAAAGGGGCCCCGTGGCAACACGGGGCCCTTTGCTTTGCCGCCGTTAACCCGCAATTTTGTTTGTGCCATCGGAAATTATGCCTATAGTCCAACGCACAACACGGTGGCGCGCCTAGAAACCCGGCAATTGGGACATGGCACCACGAAGGGGGACTCGCGGATGATCCGTTCGGAACTGATCCAGAAAATCGCGGATGAAAATCCGCACCTGACGCAGCGCCATGTCGAGCGTATCGTCAACACTGTCTTCGAAGAAATCATCGACGCCCTTGCCAAGGGTGATCGGGTTGAACTGCGCGGCTTTGGTGCCTTCTCGGTGAAATCGCGCGATGCCCGCGTTGGCCGTAACCCCCGCACCGGCGAGGCTGTTCAGGTTGACGACAAGAAGGTCCCCTTCTTCAAAACCGGCAAACTGCTGCGCGATCGTCTGAACGGTAAATAAGCCGCACTTGCGCGCGCGGGCGGCAAGCCCGATATTGGGGCTGTCTAGCAAAAGGGCCGCCTGATGTTTCGTTACTTGCGCTATCTGCTGCTGGCCGTTTTGGCCATTGTGTTGCTGACGATGGCTTTGGCCAATCGCGAAACCGTTATGATCAAGGCGATGCCCGATGATCTGGCGGCCTTCCTTGGCGTCAGCTGGCAGATTGAACTGCCGCTGTTTCTGGTGATCTTCGGCGGCATTGTCGGCGGTGTGCTGATCGGCTTCGTCTGGGAATGGTTCCGCGAACACAAACACCGCGCCGTCGCCTCGACCAAAGCCCGCGAAGTGTCGCGGCTGGAACGCGAACTTGCCACCATGCGCGACGCCAGCTCTGTGCCGCAAGACGATGTGTTGGCGCTGCTTGATACCCCGAAAGCCCGCTGACCATGGCCGACATTCGGGTGAAAATCTGCGGTCTGCGCACGACTGCTGACGTTGCGGCGGTGGCTGCCAGCGGGGCCGCCTATGCCGGTTTTGTGTTCTTTGCCAAAAGCCCGCGCAACCTGACCATCGCGCAGGCGCGCGATCTGGCGCTGGCCGCCCCGCCCGGCTTGGCAAAAGTCGCGCTGGTGGTGAACGCCGACGATGCCACCCTTGATGCAATCACCGAAGCGATGCCGCTGGATATGCTGCAACTTCACGGCCACGAATCGCCCGACCGCGTGGCCGAAATTCGCACCCGTTATGGCTTGCCGGTGATGAAGGCGGTGGGCGTAGCCGATGAAGGCGACCTTGCCGCCGTGTTCGATTATTCGCTGGTGGCCGATCAACTGCTGATCGACGCAAAACCACCAAAAAACGCCGACCTGCCCGGCGGTAATGGCCTGTCCTTCGATTGGCGGCTGGTGGCGCAGCGGCGCTGGTTGCGGCCGTGGATGCTGGCCGGCGGTCTGACGCCGGAAAACGTCGCGCAAGCCATCCGGCTGACCAATGCGCGGCAGGTCGATGTCTCGTCTGGGGTCGAAAGCGCTCCGGGCGTCAAAGACCCCGCCCGCATCGCCGCTTTTGTCAAAGCTGCCACCCAAGACGGCCCGCCGATCCTGCGCTAGCGCCGCCCAGAAACAGAGCCTACGCCATGTCGCCCTATATCACCCTTGGCGCCAAAGATCCGGCAACCTCGCACGCGTTTTATCAGGCCGTGCTGGCCACCATCGGCTGGGCGGCGCATGCCGAATTTCCCGGCGGTTGGGTGGCCTATTCCGAAGCAGGGCGCGGCGAAGGCTTTCACTTCTGGGTCTGTCCGCCCTTCAACGGCGCCCCCGCCACGGCGGGCAATGGCATGATGCTGGGCCTGCCCGCCCGCAGCCGGGCCGAGGTTGACGCCTTCTATGGCCCGAACTGGTATGCCGCCTATCTGCGCGACCCCTCTGGCAACAAGCTGGCCGTGGTGTGCAATTCTTAACGCCGCGTAAACGCGACGCTGTAAGGCATTGATTTTTATTGGCCGGTTTTGCGTCGCACTGACGGACAGCGGTTTAGAACGCCTTGAAGGTCATCGTGGTCAAGGTCCGCACGATGCCCGGAATATCAAACAGCCGCTCTGACAGATAATGCCCGACATCCTCATCATCGGGGATGTAGATTTTCGCAATCAGGTCATATTCGCCGCTGGTCGAATACAGCTCTGACACCACTTCGCGGTCATAAATCGCGGTGGCAACCTCATAGGTCTTGCCGGGGGTGCAGCGGAACTGAACGAAAACGCAGATCATCGGGGGCCTCCAATTTTGGCCACCCTAGCCAAAGCCGCCGCCCTGCGAAAGCCTAAGCCGCGTCCTCGCCGCCCGAAAGCGTCAGCGGAGCCGCCGCCACCTTCAGGT
>JAHEDL010000270.1 GCA_024641255.1 Pseudorhodobacter sp. | reverse complement strand
GAAGGCATTGATGGTCTGCTGGGCTATCTTGCCCGGCTGATGATTGATGCCGGCACCCCGGTGGTGACCTCGCTTGGTGCCTATCCGACGTTCAACTTTCACGTCGCGGGCTATGGCGGCAGCCTGCACCGCGCGCCCTATAGCGGTGATCACGAAGACCCCGATGCGCTGCTGGCATTGGCCCGGCAAACGCAGGCGCGCCTGCTTTACATCGCCAACCCTGATAACCCGATGGGCAGCCATCATCCCGGTTCGCGCATCGCCGCAATGCTGGATGCGTTGCCAGAGCAGACGCTTCTGGTGCTGGACGAAGCCTATGTCGACCTTGCCCCACCGGGCACGGAAGCCCCGATTGCCGCCGATGATCCCCGCGTCATCCGGTTGCGCACCTTTTCAAAAGCGCATGGCCTTGCAGGCCTGCGCGTCGGCTACGCGATCACGGCAGCCCCGCTGGCCACGGCCTTTGACAAGGTGCGCAATCATTTCGGCGTAGGCAGGGTGGCGCAGGCGGGTGCGCTTGCGGCGCTGCATGACAGCGGCTATCTGGCCGCGATCCGCCACAAGACCGAAGCCGCCCGCAAGCGGCTTGCCGGCATCGCGCGGGCCAATGGCCTGAAACCGCTGCCATCGGCCACCAACTTCATCACGATGGATTGTGGTCGTGACGGGGCCCATGCACGGGCCGTTTTGGCAGAGCTGGTCAAACGCCGCATTTTCGTGCGGATGCCTGGCGTTGCCCCCTTGGATCGTTGTATCCGTGTCAGTCTGGGTGACGAAACGGCGCTGGCGGAGTTTGAATCCGCACTGCCGCAAGCCTTGGCCGCGATCGGCTGATTATTCGGCAGCGAGTGCTGGGCCGACCGCCGGTGCGGCACCCGTCGGTACTTCGGCGGGCCCAAGTCTTGGCACCACAGGAGCTGCTTCAGGTGCGGGCGCAACCGATGCCTCGTCCGCCAGAATCCGGCGGAACACCAGCATGTTCTGAAAGGTTGTCTTGGTGCCGGTAAACCCGACACGTTCGTCAACTGGTAACGTATCGGCCCGCACATAGTCCCAGCCGTCGCGCCCCATTTCGTTCATCACTGTCGTCAAAACCAATGCAAAACGCTCTTCGGTGGTTTTGGCGCCGCGCGCTTTTTCGCTTTTGCGCGGTGCGGGGATGACCTTGAATTCATAGCGCGGCATCGGACGACTCCTGAAGGAAACTTCTAGAAATTATCAAGGTTGGGCCAGCTTGGCCAAGCACAGAATAGTTATCAAATTCCATCACGGATAGCGGTAGGGCGGGCAGCGGAACTCCGCCGCCTGCCCCTGGAAATTACAGACCCAGCTTTTGCGCAACCAAGGCGTTCACCACGGCAGGGTTCGCCTTGCCGCCGGTTGCCTTCAAAACCTGCCCGGTAAACCAACCTGCCAACTTGGCGTTGACCTTGGCCTTTTCAACCTGATCCGGGTTGGCGGCAATAAGCGCATCCAGGGCCGCCTCGATTGCGCCGGTGTCGGTCACCTGCTGCATCCCGCGCGCAGTGGCGACTTCGGCAGGGTCACCGCCTTCGGTCCAGATGATTTCGAACAAATCCTTGGCCATCTTGCCCGAAATCGTACCCTTCGCCATCAAATCAAGCACGCCGCCCAGCTGGGCCGCCGACATCGGGCTATCTGCAATCGCCTTGCCCTCTTTGTTCAACCGACCAAACAACTCGTTGATCACCCAGTTTGCCGCCTGCTTGCCATCCCTGCCCTGCGCTACAGCTTCAAAGAAGGCAGCGCTTTCAAGATCGGCGGTCAGCACATTGGCGTCATAGTCGGTCAGACCAAAATCGCCCATGAAACGGGACTTTTTCGCATCCGGCAATTCCGGCATCGAGGCCGCAATGTCATCGACCCAGGCCTGTTCGATCTCCAAGGGCAGCAGATCGGGGCACGGGAAGTAGCGGTAATCATGCGCCTCTTCCTTCGACCGCATCGACCGCGTTTCGTTCTTGTCCGGATCGTACAGCCGGGTTTCCTGCACCACCTTGCCGCCATCTTCCAGAATGGCGATCTGGCGGCGGGCTTCGTAATCGATCGCCAGTTGAATGAACCGCATCGAGTTCATGTTCTTGATTTCGCAGCGCGTGCCCAGATGCGAAAAATCCTGCGTTGCTTGGTATTTTTCATATTGGCCGGCGCGGCAGACCGACACGTTCACGTCGGCCCGCAGGTTGCCGTTTTGCATGTTGCCATCGCAGGTGCCCAGATAGCGCAAGATCTGGCGCAGCTTCACCACATAGGCAGCGGCCTCTTCCGGGCCACGAATGTCAGGGCGGCTGACAATTTCCATCAGCGCAACGCCGGTGCGGTTGAAATCCACGAACGACATCGTCGGATCCATATCGTGGATCGACTTGCCCGCGTCTTGCTCAAGGTGAATGCGCTCAATCCGCACATGCCGCGCCACGCCCGGCCCCATTTCAACCAGCACTTCGCCTTCACCGACGATGGGGTGATACAGCTGCGAAATCTGATAGCCTTGCGGCAGATCGGGGTAGAAATAGTTCTTACGGTCAAAGGCCGACCGCAGGTTGATCTGTGCCTTCAATCCCAAACCAGACCGAACCGCCTGTTCGATGCAGTATTCGTTGATCACGGGCAACATGCCCGGCATCGCCGCATCCACAAAGGCCACGTTCGAATTCGGCTCGGCGCCGACCTGCGTCGAAGCCCCCGAAAACAGCTTGGCATTGGAAGAGACCTGCGCATGAATCTCCATGCCGATCACCAATTCCCAGTCGTGCTTCACCCCGGCGATCACCTTGGGTTTGGGCGCGGTATAGGTCAGATCAAGCATGGCGGCCTCCGTGGTTTCAGCGGCCTGTTTAGGCAGGCGGCCCCGGTGAAGCAAGAGGCGGGGTGGCGGATTCCTGCCGATTTGCCCGCGCGCCGGGCTGCAAAGCTTGTCAGGCCGGGCAATTGCCGTGATGACGCCCGGGTCGCGCACATCGGTGCGGCGTTACCAAAGCGGTCGAATGCAGTTCAATTCCCTTGTTGCCTCGGTTCTTTCTGCTGTGATGTTGACGGCCTGCGTGCCGGCAACGGCTCGGGTTAGCAGCTTTCCGTCGCTGTTTTCAGACCTTGGCAATCTGCCCGCAATGCGCTGGGATCACCGCCCCGAAGCCGCCGCGTGGACGCAAAGCACCATCACTGCGATTGCAGCCCACGACGATGTGCTGGCAAGCAAAGTGCCGAGCGATATCGAAGCCTGGTGCCCCGGATACGAAACAGCATCTATGCAAGATCGCCGGGCGTTCTGGTCTGGTCTGCTGTCTGCCGTGGCAAAATACGAAAGCAGCTGGAACCCCAAAGCATCGGGTGGCGGCGGCCGCTACATCGGCGTCATGCAGATTTCGCCGAAATCGGCGGCACAATATGATTGCGATGCCACCTCCAGCCAATCGCTGAAAGATGGGGCCGCAAACCTGTCCTGTGCGGTTGAAATGATGGCAGACAACGTCGGCCGCGATAACATGGTCGCAGGCAGCGGCCGCAGCGGCGTCGGGCGCGACTGGATGCCGTTCCGCAAAGCGGCAAGCCGCACCGAAATGGCCAATTGGACCAAAGCGCAAAGCTATTGCCAATAAGCGCAGCGCTCACGCCCGCGCCCTGCAATTGCTCTTTTGAAAATACTCACCCTTTCGCCGTGCTGCGGGCTTGTCCCGCGGCACGGCTTATTGGCTTGCCGCGCCAGCGGCTCCGCTAAATTTCCGCCATCACCCCAACATCCGGCCCGCCATTTCGCTCAGGTCGCGGCTTAGCCCCGGTGCCCCCGTAATCTTTTGCAGTGCCGCCCGCATCATGGCCTGCCGGTCCGCATCATAGCGCGGCCAGCTTTCAAACGCGGTCGACATCCGCGCCGCCGTCTGCGGGTTTTTGGGGTCAAGCCGCAGCAGCCAATCGGCCAACAGCGCATAGCCGTCACCAGAGCTGTGGTGAAACCCCGCATGATTGCCCGACAACGCGCCAAAAACCGCGCGGAAGCGGTTGGGGTTTTTCCAGTCAAAATCCGGGCGCTCGGTCAAACCGCGCACAACATCGGCCGCCGCGTCCGGCGCGGCCATGGCAACTTGCACGGAAAACCATTTGTCCATCACCAGACGATCCGCCTGCCAAGCGGCGGCGAAATCGGCAAGCTCCTCGGCCCCCACGCCCAGATCCAGCAATATTGCCAAC
>JAHEDL010000263.1 GCA_024641255.1 Pseudorhodobacter sp. | reverse complement strand
CGGCGTTGACGGCTTCTTCAAAGTCGCCCTTCTGCACCGCACCGAATTGCTGGCCAACTTCGCGCGCCCAGATTCCCGACAGGCAATCAGCTTGCAGTTCGATTTGCACCGAAATGGCGTTGCTGTCCGCCTCGGACGATTGTGCGCGGATTTCGTTGGCCTGCGCCAAAATTCCCAATTCGTCCTGCACGTGATGGCCGATTTCATGCGCCACGACATAGGCCATGGCAAAATCACCGCCTGCGCCCAACTGCCGCGCCATGGTGGTGAAAAAATCGGTGTCGAGGTAAACCTTCTTGTCGCCCGGGCAGTAAAACGGCCCTGTCGCACCAGAGGCATCGCCGCAGGGCGACGCGGTGATGCCCTTGTACAGCACCAGCGTTGCAGGATGGTAAGTGCGGCGCAGTTGCTGCGCGAAGATGCCAGACCAGATGTCTTCGGTATCGGCCAGAACCACCGAAACAAACTGGCCCGCCTCTTTATCGGCGGCGGTCATTTCCCGCTGGCTTTGGCTGCCGCTGCCTGCAAGCGTGTTCAGCAGGGTCGAAGGGTCGATGCCCAGCAGCGCGCCGACCACGACAACAACCAGCACACCCACGCCGCCGATACCGCCAGCCCGCGCGCCCGACACCCTGCGACGGTCTTCGATATTGCCGCTGCCTCTGCGTCCCCGCCACTCCATCGCACCATCCTGCACTGCTTACACACCTTTGCGTTACCATAGCCTGCAGGCCCCAAAGCGCAACAACGGCGGCCAATCGACACCTTGACCGCGCGGCAAAGCCGTGGCCTTTGGGCGGCAAAACGCCGGAGGCCGTGCCATGTTTCGCAGACTTTACGACTGGACTGTCCGCTGGGCCGGATCTCGGCAGGCGCCGGTGGCGATGGGCGTTGTGTCTTTCGTGGAAAGTTCGGTGTTTCCGATCCCGGCCGATGTGCTGTTCATTCCGATGGTGTTGGCGCGGCCCGACAAAGCCTGGCGCTATGCGTTGATTGCGACGGTGACTTCGGTGCTGGGCGGCATCTTTGGCTGGCTGATCGGGCATTATGCCTTTGATCTGCTGGCGCGGCCGTTGCTGGAGTTTTACGGCAAGATGGCGGCGTTCGACCAATTGAAATCGCAAACCGGCGATGCGGCGATTCTGGTGATGCTGGTCACTTCGGGGCTGTCGCATTTGCCGCCGATGAAGGTGGTCACAATTCTGTCAGGGCTGGTGTCATTCGATCTGAAATGGTTCATCCTGTCAGCAATCGTGGCGCGGGGCGGGCGGTTTTATCTGCTGGCGTTCTTGTTGAAAAACTACGGGGCACGGGTGGCTTCGTTCATCGAGCGGCGGATGGCGCTGGTGGTGGCGGGGCTTGTGATAGCGGCGGGGCTGATCTGGCTTGGCCTGCGGATGATGTGAGGAATAATGACGCGAAATAGCTTGATCCTGATTGCGGCAGCCGGGTCGCTGGCCTTGCTGGCCGGGGCGTTTGCCTTTCAGTATTTCGGCGGGCTGATCCCCTGCGTGCTGTGCCTGTATCAGCGCTGGCCGCATGCGGCAGCGGTGCTGATCGGGGTGCTGGCGCTGCGCAGCAAGGGCGCGACGCTGCCCTATCTGGGCATGCTGGCGGCGCTGACCACGGCGGCCATCGGGGTGTTTCATGTTGGCGTTGAACAAACCTGGTGGGAGGGTCTGGCGACCTGCACCGTTGATACCCTGACCGGGATTTCTGGTGCCGATCTGTTGAACACCGATATTACCGTGGGCGCGCCGGTGCGCTGCGATGCTATTCCGTGGCAAATGATCGGGATTTCGATGGCGGGGTGGAATGCGATTGCCTCGTTCGGGCTGGCGGCGATCTGGCTGATGGCGGCGCGCAAGAAGGCTTGAGTGTCGCACAGTGCGACACCGGTTTTGGTCACTATAAACCAATGGGTTAGCAGGGGTGGGTTACGCCTTGTTAACCTGTGGCCGCCAAAATGCTGCGCGTGTGCGGGGTGCGAGACGCGCGGGGGGCTGTCTGCCCCCCACCCGGATTTGCGCGGCAAATCCGCCCCCCGAGGATATTTTTCCCAATGTGAAGCATCAGCCCAGCAGACGGGCGCCTTCTTGTAAGGCGAAGCGGTCGGTCATGCCGGCGACGTAATCGGCAACCATGCGCGCGAGTTCGGTTTCGGATTTTGCCGCTTCGATATCATGGCGCCATTCTGCGGGCAGCAGTTCTGGGCGCGCGAGGTAGAGCGGGAACAGGCCGTTCACCACCTTTGTCACCTCTGCCCGCATCACCACCACTGACGGTGCGCGGTACATGCGGGTGAACAGGAAGCTGCGGATGGCCTTGAGTTCTTGATAAAGCGGTTTTGAAAACCGGATCACCGTGGTGCCAAGGTGGCGGATCTCATCGACCGATTTTGGTTGCGCAGAGCTAAGCCGGTTTTGCGCCACCGCGATCACATCTTCGACCATGCGGCCAAACACCCGGCGCAGGGCTTCGTGGCGGCGGCGCATTTTTTCAAGTCCGGGGTAAAGCCGGTCAACCTCGGCAAAGGCGGGGCCGGTGACGGGCAGTTGCATCAGATCGTTTTCGTCAAACAAGCCCGAGCGCAGACCGTCGTGCAGATCGTGGTGCGAATAGGCCACGTCATCGGCAATGGCTGCGACCTGCGCTTCGGCGCTGGCATGGGTGTCGAGTTCGAGATCCCATTCGGCGTTCACCTCGGCCAGCGCATAGGGCAAGGGGCCTGCGTGTTTTTCATCGGCATTCGGGCCGGTGACCGGGCCGTTGTGCTTGGCGATGCCTTCAAGGCTTTCCCATGTCAGGTTCAGCCCGTCAAAATCGGCATAGTGGCGTTCCAGCCGGGTGACGATGCGCAGCGCCTGCGCGTTGTGGTCAAAGCCGCCATAGGGCTGCATCAAAAGCGCCAGCGCGTCTTCGCCGGTATGGCCAAACGGTGTGTGGCCAAGATCATGCGCCAAGGCAATCGCCTCGGCCAGATCGGTGTTCAGGCCCAGCACGCCGGCGATGGTGCGGGCAACCTGCGCCACCTCGATCGAGTGGGTCAGGCGGGTGCGATAGTAATCGCCTTCGTGTTCGACAAAGACCTGCGTCTTGTGTTTCAGCCGCCGAAAGGCCGAGGAATGAATGATACGGTCGCGGTCGCGCTGGAACGGCGAGCGGAACGAGGACATGTGTTCTTGGTGCAACCGGCCACGCGATTGGTCGGGCTGACAGGCAAAGGGCGCAAGCATAGGGTCTGCCGTTCTTGTTGAAGTCTTTGATCCACCCTATATTCGCATTTAGCCCCCGATGGATAGGGAAATGCCATGACTCTGACTTTGCCGCCCCACGTGACCGATCGCGCCTTTGCGCGATTGGCCGAAATTGCCGAGTTAACCGGCGAAACCAAGGCATTGCGCGTGGCCGTGGAAGGCGGCGGCTGTTCGGGCTTTCAGTATGACATCAAGCTGGATGATCCGGCGGCAGATGATCTGGTGCTTGAAGGCGCGGGGCAAAAGGTGCTGGTGGATCGGGTGTCATTGCCGTTCCTTTCGAACGCGGTGATTGATTTCACCGAAGAATTGATCGGTGCGCGCTTTGTGATCGAAAATCCGAATGCCAGCAGTTCTTGCGGCTGCGGCACGTCATTTTCGATCTGAGCGCTGGACGCATCGCCGCCCTGCCCTAGCTTGTGCGCCAGAAGGCACGAGGGTTGGGCATGACGGTAGTATTGATGTTGGGATCGGCCGTGATGGCGCTGCGGGCGCGGGCTTGGCCAAAGCAGGCGTTTGACCGGGTGTTGGCGATCAACAATGCGTGGCGGTTGCGGCCCGATTGGGATGCGATGATACATCCGTGGGATTTCCCGGCCGACCGGGTGCCGCAGCCGGGTGCCGGGCAGCGGGTGGTCACAGAGGCTGATTTTGTGCCGGCGCAAAACGCCTATGGCGGCTTTGTCTATGGCGGGGGCACCATGGCGTTTACCGCCGCCTATTGGGCGTTGCATGCGTTGCGGCCGCAGGTGATTGCGGCCTTTGGCTGCGATATGCATTATCCGCCGGGGTCGACGCATTTTTATGGCGCGGGAACGCCGGACCCGCTGCGCAACGATATCAGCCTGCGCAGTCTTGAAGCCAAGGCGACGCGGCTGGAAGTGATTGCGGCCCTGCAGGGCTGTGCGATGGTGAACCTGTCGGACGGGCCATCGCGGTTGACCTTTGCGCGGGTG
>JAHEDL010000260.1 GCA_024641255.1 Pseudorhodobacter sp. | reverse complement strand
TGGACAGGAAGGCGATGACCGAGGCTACCTCGTCAGGTTTGCCGATGCGCCCTAGCGGGATGCGCGGTGTTCTGTGCCAGTTCCGACTCGGGGACCGCATCGCGTGTGCCGCCATCTTTTCCGGTCCAACCCGGCACGACGCAATTGAAGGTCGCTCCGGTCGGGCTGAAATGCAGCGCGAAGGATTGCACCGCCGTTTCAAGCGCCGATTTTGACGCCACCAACATCGGAAAAGGCCGCATATAGGTGCGAAAAACATGTGAGGTGAAGCTTCCAACCGCAACCACACGGGCAAAGGGCGATGCCGCAAACAGCGGCGCGGCCGACTGAACCAGCGCGGAAACGCTGTAAAGATTGCCGCGAAAAGCGCGGTCCAGATCCGCCGGGGTGCCTTGAACGACCGATTTCAGAATCGGGAATCCGGCATTGGCCACAAGCACATCCAGTGGCCCAAAGGCGGCCATCGCCTTGGGGATAAGAAGGGTCCGATGGTTTCATCGCCAAGATTGGCAAGGGCTGTCACAGCCGCGCACCCTTGCGCGCACCGCTTCGGCCAGATTTTCCAACGCGGCACCCGAATGGCCTGCGTGAACGACGAGGCCCGCGTAATCTTGGGCCAACAGCCGCGCGGTTGCCGCCCCTATCGAGACATCTTCGGCAAAGCGCGTCCCATCGGTGACGACGATCATCGTCGTGCCGCCTTCGGCGAGTTCGCGCATCACGGCCAGCACTTCCAGCCCCAGTTCAGGGTCCAGCGCCAACGCCCGCGCGATTGCGATTAACTGCTGTTGGCCGCCGAACACCGCGCCGGATACTGCATCGCCTTGTCCCACAGCCCGACGCGGCTAAGCAGTTGCATCGACCGTTCATCCGCTTCGGCCTGACTGCGGCCAAGAACGCGCCGTTACGCAATAGAGACGTTGCGCAGCACGTTCAGATGCGGGAACAGGTTGAAGCTTTGGAACACCCTGCCGGCATTGCGACATAGCGCCTGCAACTCGCGCCCATGCGAGGCGCTGTCCAGCCCGATGGTCATCCCGGCCACGGTCACAGCACCGACGGTATGCGTTTCCAGCCGGTTGATGTAGCGCAGCAACGTGCTTTTGCCCGAACCACTTGGCCCGCTCATGGCGACGATTTCGCCCTTCTGCACGGAAAGGTCGATGCCCTTCAGGACTTCGTGGCTTCCAAAGGATTTGCGTAGCCCTTCAACATGGACAAGCGGGTGTTGATCGGGGGCGGGTAGTGCCATTTCAAATCCTTCCGTCAAAGAGGGCCACTTGGCACAGGTCTTCCTTGGGCGGTCCCCAAGTGGGGCCGCCAGTGGTGATGAACATTGGGGATTTCCTTGTATCCTAAGGATCAGGCGTAGATGTAACCGCCTGATACGATGATGTTTTCGCCCGTCATATAGGTATTCTTCGGCCCCGCAGCCATCAGCACCCATTCCGCCATTTCGCGCGGCTCGCCGCCACGGCCAAGCGGGCTGGCCTTGGCCAGCTCGTCCAGAAAGCCCGAGATGCGGGCCTTGTCCGTGGCCATGCCCGCAGGGGCGACTGAGTTGACCAGAATCCCGTCGGGGGCAACATGATGCGCCATGCTTTTGGTCAGGGAAACCACAGCGGCCTTGGTTGCGGCGTAATGGGCGTTCTGCGGATGCGCTTTGAAGGCGTCAACCGAGGTGATGTTGACGATGCGGCCGCGCACATGGCCCAAGGGCGTCTGCCCCTGCATCTGGCGGATCGCGGCGACCATCATGTGATAAGTGCCTTTCACGTTGATCGCGTTCGAGGCATCCCAATCGGCGTCCAGAATTTCAAGTATAGGCTTGCGCGGATAGATCGCGGCGGAGTTGATCAGCGTATCGACACGCCCCAGTTCCGCCGCCACCTTGGCAAAGGCGGCATGGGCGGCGTCTGACGTGCGGATGTCACAGGTGGCAAAGGCCGCCTTGCGACCGGCCTTGCGCGCCGGAGCCAGTGCCGCGTCGGCGGCTTCGGCGTTCAGGTCGATAATCCCGATGCCAGCCGCACCCTGTTCGACCGCCATTTCCGCCAGCAGCGCGCCAAGTCCGGCCCCGCCGCCGACGATCACCACATTCAGTCCGTCCATGTCATTTGTCCTTCTTTTGCGCGCCGGTGGCGGTGGCCTGATGGGTGGGCAGGATATCAAAACGCGCCACGTCAACATATTGCGGCAGCGCCAGCACGGCGGTCAGCATGGAAGCGACGTCGTGCGGCTGCACGGCAGAGTTGCCCGCATACATCGCCGCCCGCGCTGCCTCTGGCAGCAGATCCTTGTAAAGACTGGTTTCAACGCGGCCCGCGACAATCTCGGTCACGCGCACGCCATGCGGGGCCATGTCCAGACGCAGCGCCTGTGCAAAACCGCCAACCGCGGCCTTGGTCGCGCAATAGACCGACAGATTGGCAAAGGGCGCATGGCCCGCCGTCGATCCGGTAAAGAAGATATGACCTTGGCCCCGCGCCCGCATTCCCGGTGCCACAGCCCGCGTCATCGCCAGAACCGACCCAAGGTTGACGGCCACGGCCTGATCAATCTCGTCATCCGAAAGATCGCAAAACGGGGCCATGCGGGGCATCATGCCGGCATTGTTCACCAGCACATCCGCCGCCAGCCCGTCCAGTGCTGCGGCCAAGGCCGCCCTGTCCGACAGATCGACAGCGCGGGTTTTTAGACCCAGCGCCTGCAATTCGGCCAGCGCATCTTTCTGACGGCCAAAGGCGATCACCTCATATCCCGCGCCATGCAGTGCAAGCGCGATGGCACGCCCGATTCCGCTTGTTGCTCCGGTGACGATTGCTTGCATGATCCATCCTTTTCACGGGTATCGTGACTGATCACCCTGTTTTGCAAAAACAAGAAAAACATTGAAACGACAAGTTGTGCTTGTTTGTCAGTCGGTAACTGTTGCCCAGTTCTCGGTCTCGATCCAGGCGCAGAAGGCGGCGATGGACTTCATGCGGCGGTGGGCTTTTGGCAAGATCAGGTAAAAGCCTGGCACCTCGGCCTCGGTCATGTCCTGCATGATGGTCATGCCAAAAGGGGCGACCAGCTTGCCCACCTTCAGATCCTCGGCCGCATCAATGGTTGAAATCAGCCCGATGCCCAGCCCCGCCAAAGTGCCGCGCCGCATCGTGGCAGCATCCTGAAAGCGGATGTCGTGGGGGTTTCCGCGTGAGGGAACGCCAAGATGGCGCAGGATATGCGGCCAAAGCTCGGTCGCCAGCACCGGATGCAGCAGGGGCATGCTGGCCAAATCTTGCGGGCCTGAAATCTGTCGTGCAAGTTCGGGTGTGCAGCAGATGACCTTGTAATCGCGCAGCAAAAGCGTGGCCTCAAAGCCCTTCCAGCCGCCATAGCCCCACTGGATCGCCACATCCACATCATCGGCAACGAAATCGGGCAGATCGACCATTGTGGTCAGACGCAGGTCGGCCTCTGGCACCGCCGCGCGAAAGCGGGCAACGCGGTCCAGCAGATAGCGGGTGGCGAAATAGGGGCTGGCGTTGACATTCACTCGGCTGCGAATGCTTGACTTGCCGATCCGCCGCACCCCTTCGGCCAGCTCTTCAAAGGCAGCCTGAACGAAATGCGCCAGCAGGATCGCATGTTCGTTCGGCTCAATCGCCCTGCCTTTGCGCTCGAACAGTTCAACGCCAAGCGAATCCTCCAGCAGCTTGACCTGCAGGCTAACCGCCTGGGGTGTAACGCTCAGTTCATCCGCAGCGGCGCGGAAGGATTTGTGACGCATCGCGACGTGGAACACCCGCAGGGCGTTCAGCGGTGGCAGTCGGGCAGATGGGTCAATCATCCTGCGCTCCTTTTCGGCCTGACCGATCAGATCACCGCTTTTTCAAGGAAGGGACGGTTGGCCACGATGCGATCATAGCCCACTTCGGTCAGATCCAACGTGCGGAAGCCGCCATAGGTGATCAGTTCCGATATCGCCCGACCGGCGGCCGGACCTTGTTGCAGACCGTGGCCAGAATAGCCGTTGGCGTAAAGAAAGTTGGCAACCTCGGGGTGCGGCCCCACGATCAGGTTATGGTCCAGCGTGTTGAAGTCGTAATGCCCCGCCCATTGGTTGACGACCTTGATCGCCTCAAACTGCGGGGAACGGTTGGCCAGCGCGGGCCAGATCGCATCCTCGAATTCTCCCCAACGCGGTTCGAAATCGTCCCAGTCCACGGCG
>JAHEDL010000257.1:576-4221 GCA_024641255.1 Pseudorhodobacter sp. | reverse complement strand
TTGGCTATGACATTGACGGGGTGGTTTACAAGGTGAACGACCTTGCGCTGCAGGCGCGGCTTGGCTTTCGCGCCGCAACGCCGCGTTGGGCGATTGCGCATAAATTCCCGGCCGAACTGGCCTGGACGCGGCTGGAAGCCATCGACATTCAGGTTGGCCGCACCGGTGCTCTGTCGCCGGTGGCGCGGCTGTCGCCGGTGACGGTGGGCGGCGTTGTGGTGTCGAATGCGACCCTGCATAACGAAGACTATATCGCGGGCCGCGATGCCAAAGGCAGCCCGATCCGCGAAGGCCGCGACATTCGGGTTGGCGATTGGGTGCAGGTTTACCGCGCTGGTGACGTGATCCCGAAGATCAACGACGTTGATCTGGCGCGGCGGGATGAAACCCTGCAACCGTATGTTTTTCCTACCATTTGCCCGCAGTGTGGTTCGCCCGCGCATCGTGAAGAAGGCGATGCCGTGCGCCGCTGCACCGGCGGCTTGATTTGCCCGGCGCAGGCGGTTGAACGGCTGAAACACTTTGTCTCGCGCGGGGCATTCGACATTGAAGGCTTGGGCGCAAAGCAGGTTGAACTGTTTTTCAAAGACGCCGATCTGCCGGTAAAAACCCCCGCCGATATTTTCACTCTGGCCGCGCGTGATCAGGCCAACCCCTTGAAGAAACTGAAAAACCGCGATGGCTTTGGCGAAACTTCGGTGAAAAAGCTGTTCGCCGCGATTGATGCCAAGCGCATGATCCCGCTGGACAGGCTGATTTTTGGCCTAGGAATTCGCCACGTCGGCGAAGCCGCAGCCGGTCTGTTGGCGCGGCATTATTCCACTTGGGCCGCATTCGAAGCCGCGATGACCCATGCCACCCCCGATAGCCCGGAATGGGCAGACCTGACCGCGATTGATGGGGTCGGCGGGGTTTTGGCCGGGTCTTTGGTGGATGCGTTTCAGAACGGGTCGGAACGGGCGGCGATTGATGCCCTGGTGGCGCAACTTTCGGTGCAGCCCGTGGTGGCCCGCGCCCCGGTTGACAGCCCGGTTGCGGGCAAGACCGTGGTGTTCACCGGAACGCTTGAAAAGATGACGCGGGCCGAAGCCAAGGCGCGGGCCGAGGCTTTGGGTGCAAAGGTGGCGGGGTCGGTTTCGGCGAAAACCGATCTTCTGGTGGCAGGGCCGGGCGCCGGTTCAAAGGCGAAAGACGCCGAGAAACACGGCGTCAAGGTGATCGACGAAGACGGCTGGCTTGCGCTGATAGGTCAGGCATGAGCCGCCCGGAAATCCTGTTCCCGCTGTTTGCGGGGCTGGAAACGCTGGAAGGGGTGGGGGAAAAAACTGCCAAGGCTTTCGGGGCTTTGGGGGTCGAACGGCCGAAGGATTTGCTGTTTTTGCTGCCCCATTCCGGGGTGGATCGGTCGCGCAAGGCGTCGCTGCGCGATGTGGTGCCGCCGGTGACCGCCACGGTCGAGGTCGAGGTTGGGCTGCACATGCCGCCGCGGCAAAAGGGGCGGCCCTATCGCATCATGGTGCGCGACGCGGCGCTTGAGTTTCAGTTGGTGTTCTTTCACGCCCGTGGCGAGTATTTGCAAAAACTGCTGCCGACGGGCCAGCGTCGGTTGGTGTCTGGCAAGGTGGAAATCTTTGATGGCGTGGCGCAGATGGTGCACCCCGACCACGTTCTGCGCCCCGAAGAGGCAGGCGATCTGCCGGCGTTTGAACCGGTTTACCCGCTTGTTGCGGGCGTTACGCAAAAGCAAGTCACCAAGGCCGCAGCCGGGGCGTTGATGCGTGCGCCCGATCTGCCCGAATGGATTGATGGCCCGCTGAAGGCGCGCGAAGCTTGGCCCGATTGGCGCGCAGCGGTGGAAACCGTGCATGCGCCAAGCAGTCAGGCCGACCTTGCCTTTACGCATCCCGCCCGGCAACGCCTTGCTTATGATGAGTTTTTTGCGCATCAGCTGACGCTTTCCCTGGCACGCGCCAGTTTGCGGCGCGGCAAAGGTGTGGCCAGTCGAGGCACCGGGCTGCTGCAGAAAAAGGTGCTGCAAAGCCTGCCCTATGCGCCGACGAAGGCGCAAGCGCGCGCGGTGGCCGAGATTGCCAAAGACATGGCCGAACCACTGCGGATGAACCGATTGCTGCAGGGCGACGTTGGTGCTGGCAAGACTTTGGTGGCCTTTATGGCGCTGCTGGTGGCGGTTGAGGCGGGCGGGCAGGGCGTTATGATGGCGCCCACCGAAATTCTGGCGCGCCAGCATCACGAAGGGTTGCGCCCCTTGGCCGAAGCGGCGGGGGTGCGGCTAGAGCTTTTGACGGGCCGCGACAAGGGGAATGATCGCGCCGCCAAGTTGACAGATCTGCGTGAGGGGCGGGTGCAGATTTTGGTTGGCACCCATGCTGTTTTTCAAAAAGATGTGCAGTTTCAAGATCTTCGATTGGCAGTGGTTGACGAGCAGCACCGCTTTGGCGTGTCGCAGCGGATGGAGCTTGGTGCCAAGGGGCAGGCGGCGGATGTCTTGGTGATGACGGCCACCCCGATTCCGCGCAGCTTGGCGCTTGCCAGTTATGGCGATATGGACGTTTCGGTGCTGGACGAAAAGCCTGCCGGGCGCAAACCGATCCGCACTGCACTGATTTCGTCGGCCCGGATGGATGAGGTGGTTGGGCATCTGGCCCGCGCCGTGGCCGAGGGGCGGCAGGCCTATTGGGTCTGCCCCTTGGTCGAGGAATCCGAACTGGTCGATTATGCCAGCGCCGAAGAACGCTTTGCCAGCCTGCGCGCCATTCTGGGCGATGTGGTGGGGCTGGTGCATGGCCAGATGCCGCCCGCCGAAAAAGATGCGGCGATGGCCCGCTTTGTTGCGGGCGATACCAAGGTTCTGGTCGCCACCACGGTGATCGAGGTGGGCGTGAACGTGCCCAATGCGTCGATCATGGTGATCGAACGGGCCGAGATTTTCGGCCTTGCGCAGTTGCACCAGTTGCGGGGCCGCGTTGGTCGCGGTAGCGCCGAGTCGACCTGCCTGTTGCTGTATCAAGCCCCGCTGTCCGAAACCGGAGAGCGGCGGTTGAAAGTGATCCGCGACACCGAAGATGGCTTTCGCATTGCCGAAGAAGACCTTGCGATGCGGGGCGCGGGCGATCTGATCGGCACGGCACAATCGGGCCTGCCACGTTTCCGCATGGCGGATATGGAGCGCCAGGCCGGTTTGATGGCGGTGGCCCAAACCGATGCGCGCAAATTGCTGAACGACGATCCAGACCTGACCAGCCCGCGTGGCAAGGCGGCGCGCCTGCTGCTTTGGCTGTTGGATCAGGATCGGGCGATCAAATTGATCTCTGTCGGCTGATTTTCTTTTGCTGAAACCTCAAGGTGTTAGGCGGCAACAGGCCGTCTGAATTCCGTTTTGTTCGCAAATGTTCTCAAAAAGTTCTTTACAGGTGCTTAAAGAGATGAGAACAATATAGCAACACAGCAACGGAGGTCGCAATGCTCGCCGAGATTACCGAAATCCTGAACCGCTCTCGCACTGCCATTCTTGGCGATGCCGTAGGGGTTGTCGCCCTTTTCGTTCTGCTTTTCGCCGGATTGGGGATGTCTGGCACGCTTTGAAATTCTGCCTGCGGTCTTGCCGGACCGGGCCTGCGCATCTGT
>JAHEDL010000257.1:0-566 GCA_024641255.1 Pseudorhodobacter sp. | reverse complement strand
CCGGTTCAAGAACGCGACTTTGCGCCGCCATCCTGTTGGATGTGCGGCGTTTTTTTATGCAGCGGCTTCGGCCATCGCCGCCGCTTCGCAGGCGGCATCCAGCGCCAGCAAGATCGACGCGTGGCGGTTTTTATATTCGCGTGCGGGAATCAGCACTTCGTAGCCGTCAAACGGGGCGGCGGGCACCGCGCCGCCCTCTTTCAGCATCGCCCGCAGCGCATCGCGCGCGGCTTCCAACTCGGCGCGACTGCGGCCCAGAATCACCCCGCCCAACACTGCGGCAGAGGCTTGGCCCAAGGCGCAGGCCTTCACATCTTGGGCAAATTCGGCCACGCGCCCGGCGTTCATCACCAGATCCACCGTCACCGTCGACCCGCACAGCGGCGAGCGTTTGCGCGCGGTTCCGGTCGGCGCGGGTAGACGGCCCAGATGCGGAATATCTGCGGCCAGCGCCAGAATGCGCCCGGAATACAGTTTGACAAGATCGCTGTCGCTCATGGCTTCCCCTTTTCTGCCGCTCAAGATAAGCCCGAGCCACGTCGTCGCCAAGGAGAACCGCATGAGTT
>JAHEDL010000255.1 GCA_024641255.1 Pseudorhodobacter sp. | reverse complement strand
CCATCGGTCATGAAGCTATAGGCAAAAATCATCGCCAAAGGTGCCGCCAGCAGCAACAAGGCATAAATCGCGGTTGGGCTGATCATCGCCAGCCCGTTGGCGGCCTCAGATCCCCTGAAGCGCCCCCTTGCGGTGGGTTTCATCACTCTTTCCCCTGTTGCGCCACTTCGGGCTTATCGCGAAAGTTTTGATCAAATTAAGCCGAACGCAAGAAATCGCGCAAGCCTTATTATGATCATCGCGCCTAAGCCGTTGTCTTACAAGGAAAACTGATCAGATTTCCACCTGTTCAATTTCGATGGCGCGCTTTTTCAACTCTTCAAACAGCGTCGGCAGCACCCGCTGCGCACCTACCGCCGCCTGCAGCGCATCGGAAATACCCGCCTCGCCAAACACCCCGCACACCCGCCAGATCAGGCGTTGTTTCAGGCCATCGTCATAAACAATCTCTGTCGAACCGGCGCGTGATTTGCGAAATCCAAGAAAATCGGCCCCACCAGCGGGGGCATGAAATGTGGTCTGAAGTCCCATTTTCGGGCCTTTCTATTCTGCTCTGCGCGGAATCTTGCCGGAGTTATACCGCTTCGGTCAATCCTGCCGCGCCCGATTGCCCAGAAAATCACCAAAGCCGAACTCGAAAGCCACATGCCGCATTGCAGCAATACAATCGCGCTGCGACTACACCGCCATGTCATGCGGCGGCCGCGGCAGCAGATAGGCCAGCGCCGCCAGCCCCGCATCCAACTGTTGTCGCGGAATATTCCCCGCCACCGCCAAGCGCACCGCATTCGGCGCGCGCCCCGTGCTGATGGCATATTGATCCGCCGCGCGCAGCAAAACCCCCTGTTCTTCGGCCATCCGGGTGAAAGTATAGGCCCGCCACCCCTGCGGCAGCCGCAACCAAGCAAAGGGAATCCCCGGCTGCCACGCCAGATCAAACGCCCCTAACCTATTGACGAACATCTGCATTCTGTCTGAAAACTCGGCCTCTACCTTGCCACGGATCTCATTGGCCGCACCCGAGCCAAACAGCTCTAGCGCCAATTCCGCCAGCGGGCGCGACAGCGCAAAGAAGCTATGCTGCGCCGCCAACCGCCCGGTTGGCCCCATGCCGCTGGGGCACACCACATAGCCAAACCGGAGCCCCGCCGAAACCGACTTTGACAGGCTTCCCGCGTACCAAACCCGTTCTGGCGCTACGGCCCGCAGCGCCGGAAGTGGCGAACCGGTATAAAAATAGCATTCATCTTCAATGATTTGCAGATCGTACCTGCGGGCGATTGATACAATCTGCGCCATACGTTCCGGGCTCATCCGCGCCGTTGTCGGGTTCTGCGCCGATGGCGTCAGACACAACACCTGCGCGCCATACCGGCGACACGCCGCTTCCAACGCATCGGGGCGCATCCCCTCATCGTCCAACTCAATCGCCACCACCTCGGCCCGCGCCGCCCGCGCCGAATAGCGGAACCCCGGATAGGCCAGATCTTCGATCAAAACCACCGGCCGGTCGCCGCGCAAACAACAATCAAGGATAAGCCCGATGCCGCTTTGGCCGCCATGATTCAGCATGATATCATCGGCCGAAACCGGCCCAAGCACCCGCCCCGCCAGCCAGTCCACCACCGCCGCGCGCAACGGCTCTTCGCCAGATTGATGCGTATAATCAAGCCATTCCGCGCCAACATTCATCGACATCTTGCGCAAGATGCTGGCGAAAATCTCAGATTGCCCCACATCGGGAAGCTGCGGCGACCGCAGATCGACCCGCCCCGCATCAACGCCGGGATCGCGGTCGGTGAACAGCGATTGCGTCGGCCCCAAGCGCGGTCGCTGCGCCGCAACAAAGGTGCCGCGCCCCACCGTCGCCTCTAGCAGGCCCTCTTGCGTGGCAATCTGATAGGCGCGGCTGACCGTGCCGGGCGTCACCGAAATCCGATAGGCCAGATCACGCACGGTTGGCAATTGCGTCCCCTGCGGCAGTGCCCCCGACCGGATCGCATCCCGCAGCGCCCGCGTCAGCGCAAGATATTTCGGCCCCTCATCGCCCGACAGGTCCGGCAGCCATATTGTGTGCATGACAATGTTCCTCTGGTCAGCGGAGCCGTAAGTATTGTATCTCTATATAGCAGAATGAACTGCATTGTATCAATACACTTAGGTCAAATCATGTCGCTCCAGGAAACCCTTGCGCTTTCGTCCCGCCCTCTGCCACCGCTGTCCCGCGTGTTGGTTTCGGTTGCGTTGACCGTGGCGACCTGGGAATTGCGACAGCGCACCCGAAAACACCTGTCGACCCTGCCGCCCCACATGCTGCGCGACATCGGCGTCGACGAACACACCGCCCTGATCGAGGCTGACAAGCCGTTCTGGCGCGACTGACACCTTTCGCTTTCCCCAACCTCGGGCCGGTTTTCCGGCCCGTTTTTTTATGACCACCACCACAGCCCACGCAAAGCAAAAGGCCCGCGGTTTCCCACGGGCCTTTGCCACATCCCAATCGGGAAATATTAACGCTTCGAGAACTGGAACGAACGACGGGCTTTTGCCTTGCCGTACTTTTTGCGTTCCACAACGCGGCTGTCGCGGGTCAGGAAGCCAGCGGCTTTCAACGCGCCACGCAGCGAGGGTTCGTACAGCTGCAGTGCTTTCGACACGCCGTGCTTCACAGCACCAGCTTGGCCCGAAAGACCACCGCCAGCAACCGTTGCCATCACGTCGAACTGGCCTTCAACGCCAGCAACGGTGAACGGCTGACGCAGGATCATCTGCAGAACCGGGCGTGCGAAGTAGACGGCCATTTCTTTGCCGTTCACCACAACTTTGCCCGAACCCGGCTTGATCCACACACGCGCAACAGCGTTCTTACGCTTGCCGGTTGCATAGGCACGGCCCAGCTTGTCACGAACCGGGGTGCGGACAATAGCTGCCGGAGCAGCCGGAGCTGCAGCGCCAACAGCCGATTTCAGATCGTCAAGAGATTTGATATCGGACATGATTACGCGCTCCGGGTGTTCTTCGGGTTCAGGGCCGCAAGGTCCAGAACGGTGGGCTGCTGTGCTTCATGCGGATGCTCAGCCGATGCGTAAACGCGCAGGTTGGTCATCTGAACGCGGCCCAGACGGTTGCGGGTGATCATACGCTCGACAGCTTTGATCACGACGCGCTCGGGGTGTGCGCCTTCCAGCACTTGCCGCGCGGTGCGCTGCTTGATGCCGCCCGGGTGGCCGGTGTGCCAGTAATAGACTTTGTCGTTGCGCTTGTTACCGGTCATCTGCACCTTGTCGGCGTTGATGATGATAACATTGTCACCCATGTCCATGTGGGGGGTGAACGTCGGCTTGTTCTTGCCGCGCAGGATGTTGGCGACGATCGTAGCGAGGCGGCCCAGAACGATGCCTTCGGCGTCGATCAGGATCCACTTCTTCTCGATGTCCGCCGGAGTAGCGGTGAAGGTTTTCATATTGAACCCATGAGAAAAGAGGCAAGGGTTTCCCCCCGCATTTCGGATGGGGGCTTATCGCCGAAGCCGGCACACGGGTCAAGAGCATTGCTCAAGATAAAAATACACCTTTTCATATACTTAAAAGATACGGTATCTTAATACCCCATTGCTCTTTGCCAAATACTCATCTTCGCGCCGGTTTGCGGGCCCCGTCCCGCAGACCGGCTGAAAAGCCGTGCCGCGGCAGCGGCGCCATTGGGTAACCCTATCGCAGCAAGGGCGGTTTTGCCGGGTCCATCCCCGGTGCGGCGCGCGCCGGCACCGGTTCTGCGGCGACCGGGGCGGGAATGTCGAACACCATCGCCACCCGTGCCAGCGCCGCCACTGCGGGGTCGCTGGCGGCAAGGAAGGTCACGTCCAACTCGCCCGCCTCAATCCCTGAAAACGCCAGCGCCTCGGAAATTGCGCGCGCCAATGCCTCTTCGGCGGCGGGCAGCGCATCAATCACGGCCAGCACATGGCCAAACCGCCCGTCGGCATAGCGCACCCCAGCCAACAGCGCCGCCACCGCCAAACCCGACGCGCCGCCCAAGGTGAACACCAGCGCCTCGGTCAGCGCCTCTGGCAGGCCTTGCGGTGCGAAAAACTGCTGCGGCGTGGCTTCCACCTCGGCCGGTGCACTGTCCAACATCTCGGCCAGCCAGCGCAATGCCTCGGGCGGCAACAGGGTTTCCGACGCCGCCCCTGTGCCAAAGTTCAACCCCAATGACAGCCCCT
>JAHEDL010000247.1 GCA_024641255.1 Pseudorhodobacter sp. | reverse complement strand
AACAATGCGGTGAACCAACTGGATCAATCGACGCAGCAAAACGCCGCAAGGCTAGAGGAAACCACCGCCGCAAGCGAAGCTCTGCGCAATGATGCCGTCGCCCTAGTGCAGACTGTATCGCATTTCAAAACATCTGCGGTGCAGGTGGTTCACTCTGATCCGGCACAAGATGTGCCAGAGATGCGGCTGGCGGTCGGGCAAAGTTACCAGTCAAGCTTTGCGGCAGGCAAATCTGCGGTCGTTGCTTCGGTTCAATCGTTTAGCCACAGCGACCGGGCCGCAGAAAAGTGGGAAGATTTCTAGCTACAGCTTTTGCTCGGATGGCAGCATTTCGTATTTATGATTTCTAAAGGGCGGCGGATCAGCTCCGCCCTTGTTTTTTCAAATACCCATCAAAAGCACCACCGCATCGGTGTTCCCCAAACCTTGTTTTGCCTACATCACCGCGCCAATTTGCCACGGCACGAATTCGGCGCCGCCGAAGCCAAGTTGCTCTGACAACGTGTGTTCGCCCGAGGCGACTGCGATGATTTTATCCAAAATCTCGGCTCCCTTAGCCGTGATGCTGACGCCGCTTGTCAGAATATCGCCGCAGTTGATGTCCATGTCTTCGGCCATGCGGGCATACATTTCCGAATTGGTTGCCAGCTTGATGCAGGGGCTGGGTTTGTACCCCGATACCGAACCGCGCCCGGTTGTGAACACGATCATCGTCGCCCCCGACGCGATCTGCCCGGTGACAGAGCAGGGGTCATAGCCGGGGCTATCCATATAGGTGAATCCCGGCGTGGTGATCGGTTCGGCAAATTTGTAAACGCCCACCAGAGGTGCGGTGCCGCCCTTTGCCACTGCGCCCAGCGACTTTTCCAGAATTGTCGTCAGCCCACCTTTTTTGTTGCCGGGCGAGGGGTTGTTGTCCATCTCGCCGCCATTGCGGGCGGTGTAATCTTCCCACCAATGGATACGTTCGATCAGTTTTTCGCCGACCTCGCGCGACACGGCGCGCCGGGTCAGCAAGTGTTCTGCGCCATAAATTTCAGGCGTTTCGGACAGAATCGTGGTCCCGCCCATCTGCACCAACAGGTCGGACGCATGTCCAAGTGCGGGGTTGGCGGTTATGCCCGAATATCCGTCCGACCCGCCACATTGCAGGCCGATGATCAGCTTTGAAACCGGTGCTGGCGCGCGCACGGCTTTGCTTGCAACCTCGGCCATTTCGCGCAACACCTTCAAACCCGCCGCAATCGTCGCGCGGGTGCCGCCGGTTTGTTGGATTGTCATGTAGCGAAAGTTGCCATCCGGGCGCAGACGGCCCTGACCCACCAGATCCGGCACCTGCATCACCTCGCAGCCCAAACCAACCAGCAAAATTCCGGCAAAGTTGGCGTTGCGCGCATAGCCTTTCAGGGTGCGCATCAGGGTTTCGTAGCCTTCGTTCACCCCCGACATGCCACAACCGGTGGAATGCACAATCGGCACAAAGCCGTCGATGTTGGGCAGCGCGGCAAGTTCTGGGTCTTTTTCGGCGGCCTCGGCGATGAAACGAGCGACCGACCCCGAGCAGTTCACCGAGGTCAGGATGCCAATGTAATTGCGGGTGCCGACCTGACCGTCGGCGCGGTGATAGCCCATGAAGGTTCGGGTCGGCAACGCGGGCAGCGGCCGACATTCCGACCCGATGGCATAATCGTCGGTATGCGGCCCCATGCCCAGATTATGGCTGTGAATATGGGCGCCAGCCGCAATATCTTCCATCGCTTGCCCGATGATCTGGCCATAGCGCAGCACCGCTTCGCCCTTGGCGATTGGCCGCGATGCGATCTTGTGGCCGCGGGGAATCGCCTGAACCGTAGGCAGATCAAGCCCGGCAGGCACGGCCCCCTTGGGCAGGTCGGCCAAGGCGATCACCAGATTATCTGCCGGATTCAACCGGATAACGGTTTCAGCGTGGTCTGACATCTGCTATCGCCCCTTCCTTGATCCCAAGCCGCACCTCGGCTAACATGTTAGCATGTTACAGTCCGACCCCACCGCCTCACAAGACCTGATCTTGACCGAACACAAGCTGCTGCCGTTGGAAACTTTCACCGGTTCCTTGGGTCAGCGCGTTTATCAAACCCTTCGCCATGCCATTCTGTCTTTGGCCTATCGACCCGGCGAGATTTTGCGCAAGCCGGAAATCTGTGAAGAGTTGGGCGTATCGCGCAGCCCGGTTTCGGATGCGGTGGCACGGCTGGCTGCCGAAGGCTTGGTCGATGTTATCCCGCAAGCGGGCACCTATGTGGCGCGGTTTTCGATGGCAGAGATCCGCGAGGGTGCGTTTTTGCGCGAGGCGATAGAGCTGCAAGCCATTGAGCTGGTTGCGGAAATCATAACCGACGAACAATTGGTGCAGCTGCGCCGCAATATCACGGTGCAGGGGGCGCTGTTGGACGATGGCGATGTGGCGGGCTTTTACCAGCTGGACGGCGAGATGCATGATATGATCCGCAACTTCACGGGGTTTCGTAAACTTTCGGCGGTGTCGGAAACGGCTTGGGCGCATGTTAACCGCGCGCGGCAGCTGGTGCTGCCGGTGGCGGGGCGGGTGCAGGCGACGCTGGAAGAACATCGCGCGATTCTGGCCGCGCTCGAATCACATGATCCGCAGGCGGCGCGTTTGGCGATGCGGCGACACCTGCGCAAGCTTGTGACCTATCTGGAACCGCTGGAACGCAGCCACCCCGAACTTTTCAATCCCTGACCCATCCCCCGAGGCCTCATGACCCTGCCGAACCATCCGCGCTATGCCGCCCGTCTGAACGCGTTCAAGCAAAAGGGCGGGAGTGTTGCCGATATGATTACCGCGGCGGGCCGTGTTGGCGGGCTGGACGCCGCCGATCTGAACTTTCCCGATCATTTTGAACGGCATACCCCGGCAGAGCTGGGGCGGTTGTTGGCCGATCAGGGCATGGCGCTGAACGGGCTGGCGATGCGGTATTATACCGAAGCGGGGTTCAAGCTGGGCGCGTTTACCCATCCTGATCGTGCGGTGCGGCAGGCTGCGATTGATCTGACCAAGCGCGGCATTGATGCCTGTGCCGAAATGGGCGGGCGGTTGATGACGCTATGGATGGGGCAGGACGGTTATGACTATTCGTTCCAGATCGACTATGCCCGCGCGTGGGATGACACGATTGCGGCGATGGCCGGTGTTGCCGACCATAACCGCAGCGTCGATATTGCCATTGAATACAAGCCGGACGAGCCGCGCGCCTTTGCGCTGATGCCCGACATGGCAACGACTTTGCTGGCGTTGCGCGATATCAACCGCGCCAATACCGGCGTGACGCTGGATTTTGCGCATGTGCTTTATGCCGGTGAAATGCCCGCCTATGCGGCGGCGCTTGCCGCGCGCCATTCGCGGATTTTGGGGGTTCACCTGAACGACGGCTACGGCAAACGCGACGACGGGTTGATGGCGGGCACCGTGCATCCGGTTCAAACCGTTGAACTTTTTGTGGCGCTAGAGCGTGCGGGCTATGACGGCGTGATCTATTTCGACACGTTTCCCGATCTGGGCGGTATGGATCCGGTGGCAGAGGCGCGCGCCAATATTCGCCTGACCGACCGGTTGCGCGCGATTGCACAGGGCTTGGCGCAAAGCGAGGCGCTTGCCGCCGCAATTGCGCGGCAAGACGCGGCGGCATCGTCGGGTTTGGTGGCGCAGGCGCTTTACGGCTAAGCCATTTAGGTTGGGGCGGCGGGGTCTAGCAGGCCTTGCGCTTTAAGGTCAGCCCAGAGCTGCGGTGGAATATTGGCCTGCGCCGCCCGCAGGTTGCTTGCCATTTCGGCCACGCCTTGACCACCGGGGATGATCGACACCACGGCCGGATGGCGCAGCGGAAATTGGAATGCGGCGTCAACCAACCGGGTTGCATGGCGGTTGCAAACGGTTTCAAGCGCCGAAACCTTCGCCAAAACATCCGCCGGGGCAGGGTCGTAGTTGTAAAACGCGCCCGGTTTTGCACCTGTTGCCAGCACGCCCGAATTGTAGGGCCCGCCGATGACAATGCCGACGCCGCGGGCTTCGGCCAGCGGCAGAAAGGTTGCAAGCGGGGCCTGCTCTAGCAGCGTGTAGCGGCCTGCCAGCAGGAACAGATCAAAATCGCCACGTTCTAGCAGCCATTGGCAGGGTTGCCATTCGTTCACCCCGGCACCGAAGGCCTTGATCACGCCCTGATCGCGCAACTCGCGCAGCGCGCGAT
>JAHEDL010000240.1 GCA_024641255.1 Pseudorhodobacter sp. | reverse complement strand
CATCCGTAAACCAGCCGAGGCTGCAAAGCGGGGTGGGGCGGATGCGGTTTCGCTGATCAACACGATCAATTCGATCACATCGGTCAATCTGGACAGCTTCTCGCCCGAGCCGATGATTGACGGTAAAGGCACGCATGGCGGCTATTGCGGCCCGGCAGTGAAGCCGATTGCGCTGAACATGGTCGCCGAGATTGCGCGCGGCGCCGCAACGGCAGGGCTGCCGATTTCTGGCATTGGTGGTGTTACGACGTGGCGAGATGCAGCCGAATTCATGGCTTTGGGTGCTGGCAACGTGCAGGTTTGTACTGCGGCAATGACCTATGGCTTTAAGGTCGTGCAAGAAATGATCTCGGGCCTATCAGAGTATATGGACGGCAAAGGCATGGTTTCCACCGCCGAATTGGTGGGCCGTGCGGTTCCGAATGTGACCGATTGGCAGTTCTTGAACCTGAATTACGTGACGAAAGCTCACATCAATCAGGATGATTGCATCAAATGCGGCCGCTGCTATGCGGCGTGTGAAGACACCAGCCACCAGGCGATTGCGATGTCGGACGACCGCACCTTCACCGTCAAGGATGATGAATGCGTGGCCTGCAACCTGTGCGTCAACGTGTGCCCGGTTGAAAATTGCATCAGCATGGTCGAATTGCCGAAAGGGGCTGTCGACGAGCGCACCAAACGCAAGGTGGGTGACTACGCCAACTGGACGACGCACCCGAACAACCCGTCGGTAACAGCGGCAGAGTGATGACTAGGGCAAGTCTGATCGGTCCCAATTCGGGGCCGATCAGACTTGCTTTTTAAGTGGCTGATTGCTGGTCATAGGTTGCACGCCCGTTTCATCGGCCACACGGGGCATGTTTTCGGGCGCCGTATCTACCATTTCAGGTTTTGTGGCGGGCGGTTGCATGCGAAGACCTGCAATGCTGCGTTCGGCAAGATATGCCCGCGTGGCTGATTCCGACAGGGCCGTGTCTGGCGGAGTCACCTTCTCAGTTTCGGTGCTGATCTGCATTTCTGCCCGCGTCGGCAGCATTTCGGAAGTCACCGTCGCGTCACTTTTTGCCTTTGGTTCCACCGGCTCTGCGCGCGGCAAATCATCAAGCAAAATGGCTTCATCGCCGGTGTAGGGGATATGATCAAGCTCTACGCCATTGGATTCATTTGGCAATTCATACGTGGCTTGCGCCGGACTGGCATCTTTTACTGCACTATGCTCTTTGACCACCGCTTCTGCACTGGCCGGGGCCGCAACCGGCCAGATTGGCAGGGCTTCAGTAATGCGCGGCGCGGTGCCAGACGGCTGAATTTCTGCCGAGTTTAGCGGCGGCCCTAAGCGATTTGACGGCGCCAACGGCGCAGGAAGCGTTGTGACAAGGCTCATGCTCTTGCCCTTTCATATCCAATAAACCCCCAGATCCGAAGTTATCAGAGTTTCGGTATTCTGGCATTGCCAATGTCTGGCGAATTTATCGGGCTTGCCGTCAAGCTGCCGGAAAGTTGCCGGGTTTGTGCCACAAATTGTTTTTGCGGTTGGACTATTGGCGTATCGGCTGCAACAGCCTATCTGACTAAAATGAAATATTCCTTGCTTGATCTATCGCCTGTGGCCGAGGGCCAAGGCCCCGCCGAGGCGCTTGCCAATACGCTTGACCTTGCCCGTAACGCCGAGGCTTGGGGCTATCATCGGTTTTGGTTGGCAGAGCATCACAACATGCCGGGCATCGCATCTGCCGCGACGGCGGTGGTGATTGGCCATGTTGCGGCTGGCACGAAGTCAATTCGGGTGGGTTCGGGGGGCATCATGTTGCCCAACCATGCGCCGCTGATGATTGCCGAGCAGTTCGGCACCCTTGCGACGTTGTTTCCGGGGCGAATTGATCTGGGGCTTGGCAGGGCACCGGGAACCGATATGGCCACCGCGCGTGCGCTTCGCCGCAATATGGAGGCGTCAGACCAGTTCCCCGAAGACGTGTTGGAACTGCTGAACTATCTTGATGTGCCGCATCCTGACGCCCGTATCCGCGCGGTGCCGGGGGAGGGGACGCAGGTGCCAGTTTGGATTTTGGGATCAAGCCTGTATGGCGCACAGTTGGCGGCCTATCTTGGCTTGCCCTATGCGTTTGCCAGCCACTTCGCGCCCGCGATGTTGGAACAGGCGGCCGAGACGTATCGGGCAACCTTCCGCCCGTCACAATGGCTAGAGCAGCCGTATTTCATGATGGCAGCAGGCGTTTGTGCTGGGGAAAGCGATGCAGAGGCAGAGTATCTGCGATCATCGCAGATCTTGGCATTTGCGCGGTTGCGGATGGGCAAGCCCGGCAAGCTGCCAAGGCCGCAGCACGATCTGTCAGAGGTGCCGGTGCAGATGCGGGCAGAGGTTGACCGCGCGCTTGCCTGTGCTGCGGTTGGCTCTGCGGCGACTGTGAAAGTGCAGCTGGCGCAGCTGATTGCAAGTTTCCAGCCTGATGAGATCATGCTGACAGGGATGATCCACGATCATGTCAAGCGGCTGAAATCATTTGAAATCGCCGCCGAAGTTATGCAGACGATGTAAGGCAGACTGCGGCCCCTTAAGGGGGGCCGCTTTGTCAGATTGCCAATTGTTGGCCCAGTTCGACCACCCGGTTTGACGGCAGACAGTAGAACGCCGTCGCGTCCGAGGCCGATTTGGTCAACGAGATGAACACCCGCTCTTGCCAGAATGGCAGGCCGTGATTGCGGGCCGACCGGAACGTGCGCCGGTTCAGGAAGAACGACGTGGTCATGATGTCAAACTTTTCGCCACGCCGCCGCGCCAAAGCCAAAGCCCGCGGCACGTTCGGCGTTTCCATATAGCCAAACACCAGGCGCACGCGCAGGAAATGCGGGCTAAGCCGTTCCAGCGTGATGCGGTTTTCGTCGTTCACCTTCGGCGTTGTTGCCACGCCGACCGTCACGATGAAGTTCTGGGTGTGCAGCACGCGGTTGTGTTTAAGGTTATGCAGCAATGCCGACGGGGCGGTGTCGGGGTCTTGGGTCAGAAAGACTGCGGTGCCCGGAACCTCGATCGGATGGGATTTTTCCAGCATCTTGATCAGTTTCGGCAGTTCAACGGCAGAGTCATGCGCCTTGCGCTGAACGTGGGCGGTGCCGCGCACCCATGTCCAGATCAGGAAGCACGATGTGGCCGCCATCATCACCGGCACATAGCCGCCGTCGGGCAGTTTGATCAGGTTTGCCGACAGGAACATCAATTCGATCATAAAGATCGGCAGCAGCACCACGATCACGCCCCAAAGCGGCCATTTCCAGGCTTTCAGGAACAGAACCGACGCCAGAATGGTGGTGATCACCATATCCCCCGTCACGGCAATGCCATAGGCAGAGGCGAGGTTAGACGACGACCCGAAGGCGACGACCAAGCACAGAACGCCCACCATCAGGATCAAATTGACTTTGGGAAGGTAGATCTGGCCCAATTGGGTTTCAGAGGTGTGGCGAATCTCAAGCCGCGGCAGCAGGCCCATTTGCACGGCCTGATGCATCATCGAGAATGCGCCAGAAATCACGGCTTGGCTGGCGATGATGGTCGCGGCAACCGACAGCAGCACCAAAGGCAGCAGCAGCGCATCAGGGGCCATCAGAAAGAACGGGTCCGACGCTGCTTCAGGGTGCGACAGCACCAAGGCACCTTGGCCAAGATAGGAAAGCGTCAGCGCCGGGAATACCAGAAACGCCCAAGCCAAGCGGATGGGACGACGGCCAAAATGGCCCATGTCGGCGTAAAGCGCTTCGCCACCGGTGACGGCCAGAAACACCGACCCCAGCACAAAGAACGATGCCGTTCCGTTGGCAACAATGAAAACTGCAGCGTGCCAGGGGTTGAATGCCGTCAGGATCGAAAGGTCATCGGACAGATGGTAGATGCCCATTGTGGCCATGACCACAAACCACACAACCATGATCGGCCCGAACAGGATCGCAACACGTTCGGTGCCTTGGCTTTGAAACAGGAACAGGCCAAGGATGATCAGCAAGGTCACGGGAAGCACGAATTCGCCAAAAGCAGGGGCCACAAGGTCAAGCCCTTCGACGGCAGACAGCACCGACATCGCCGGGGTGATCATCGCGTCGCCGAAGAAAAGCGAAATACCGATAACGCCGATGCCAAGCAGCCATCCTGGCCGACTTTTCAGCGATTGCTGCACCAGGGCCACCAACGAAAGGGTGCCGCCTTCGCCTTTGTTGTCCGCCCGCATGATCAGCGCGACGTATTTTACCGTCACGAT
>JAHEDL010000236.1 GCA_024641255.1 Pseudorhodobacter sp. | reverse complement strand
TGGAAAATGGGTCAGCGCGGACATCACCGGATAGGGGGTGAAGCCGCCAAGCGCGCACAGCGAGCCTGATTTCATGGTGTTGCACAGGTCGGTCAGCAGCGGCTTGGCATCTGCGTCGCCACGGGCAATCCGGTCTAGCGTTTCAACACCGCGCACGGCGCCGATGCGGCAAGGGGTGCATTTGCCACAAGATTCGATGGCGCAGAATTCCATCGCAAAGCGGGCCATGCCCAGCATATCGGCGCTGTCATCGAACACGGTCAAACCGGCGTGGCCGATCAACCCGTCTTTGCCCGCGAATTCTTCGTAGCCGAATGGCGTGTCGAACAGCGCGCGCGGGAAATAGGCACCCAGCGGGCCACCAACCTGCACGGCTTTCACAGGGCGGCCCGAAGCGGTGCCGCCTGCGATCTTGTCAACGATTTCGCCAAGGGTCAGGCCAAAGGCGATTTCATAAAGGCCGCCATGTTTGACGTTGCCCGCGATTTGCAGCGGGATGGTGCCACGCGACCGGCCAAGACCGAAGTTCTTGTAATGCTCGGCGCCTTTTTCGAAGATCACCGGCACCGAGGCCAGCGAGATCACGTTGTTGACCACAGTAGGCTTGGCCATGAAGCCTTCCAGTGCGGGCAGCGGCGGCTTGGCGCGCACGATGCCGCGCTTGCCTTCAAGGCTGTTCAGCAGCGAGGTTTCTTCGCCGCAAACGTAAGCGCCTGCACCAACGCGGATTTCGATGTCAAACGCCGGGCCGGCACCCAAAACCGAAGCGCCCAAGACGCCTTCGGCCTGCGCGATCCGCACGGCTTCTTGCATCACGGTGATGGCGACGGGGTATTCAGAGCGGATGTAGACAAAACCCTTCGTCGCGCCGCAGGCAAGACCGGCAATCGCCATACCTTCGATCAGGGTAAAGGGGTCGCCTTCCATCAGCATGCGGTCGGCAAAGGTGGCGCTGTCGCCTTCGTCGGCGTTGCAGACGATGTATTTACGGTCGGCTTGCGCTTCGGAAACGGTTTTCCATTTGATGCCGGTCGGGAAGCCAGCACCGCCACGACCGCGCAGGCCAGAGTTGGTGACTTCGGCCACCATCGCAGCTTTATCCATGCCCAAAGCGCGGGTCAGGCCGGTCAGGCCGCCATGCGATTTGTAATCTGCCAAAGACAGCGGGTCGATCACGCCGACGCGGGCGAAGGTCAGGCGGGTTTGCGCCTTCATCCACGGCAGATCGTCAGTCAGGCCCAAGGCTTTTGGGTGGGCGGCCAGATCGCCGAACAGGGCGGGCACGTCCGACAGGGTCAGCGGGCCAAATGCCACGCGGCCGGCAGCGGTTTCCACTTCGGCCATCGGCTCCAGCCAGACCATGCCGCGCGAACCGTTGCGCACCAGATCGACGGTAACGCCTTTGGCGCGGGCATGGGTGTGAATGGCAGCAGCGATCTCATCGGCGCCAAGGGCAACGGCGGCGGAATCAAGCGGCAGGTAAATCTTCATTTCAGACCCCCAAGGATTGCGTCAATGCGGGCTTCGTCAACACGGCCAACCAGTTTGCCATCAACGATGGCAGCAGGACCACAAGCGCACAGGCCAAGGCAAAACACCGGTTCCAGCGTGACTTTGCCGTCTTTGGTGGTTTCATGCCATTCGATGCCCAAGGCTTTCTGCGCGTGGGCGGCAACACGGTCTGCGCCCATTGATTTGCACGACTCCGCGCGGCACAGTTTCAGCACATGGCTGCCTGCCGGATTTTCGCGGAAATCGTGATAAAAGCTCATCACGCCATGCACTTCGGCCCGCGACAGGTTCAGATCTTGGGCAATGATCGGCAGCGCGTCTTGCGGCACATAGCCGAATTCGGCCTGAATGGCGTGGAGGATCGGCAGCAACGGCCCCTCCATCCCTTTGTGAGCGTTCAGGATTTCCCCGACGCGGGAGGTCACTTCGACGGAATCAAGCATATGGGCGGCCCTTTGGTAACTTGCGCCCGTGATACGCCGATTGATAGCGAAATCAATATTGATATATCGTCATTCAATAGGCTTAGCCTATCAAGCCTGCGGTCAGCGCAGCCGGATCGCCAGCCGCGCGGCTTCGTCCATCAGGGCTTGCAGCACCGGGGTTTGCGGGTCGCGCTTGGCGGTGATCAGCCCGACAAGGTGTTCGGCCTCGGGTTCGACGATCGGGATCGCCACAAGGCCCTGACCGGTAAACATCTCGGCCAGTTTCATCGGCACAACCGATGCCCATAGCCCCGATTTCACATGCGCCACCAGTGCGATGGTGGAATTCGACTCTACCGTTGGTGCGATGCGGGCGCCGACTTCGGCCAGATGCTGATTGACGATGCGGCGGTTTTGCATGTCAGAGGTCAGCAGGCACAGCGGTTCTGCGGCGACCTCGCTCCACGTTACCTGCGCGCGGTCGGCCAAGGGTGAGGTGGGCGCGCAGAGATAGCGATAGAATTCGGTGTAAAGCGGGGTCTGGGTCACACGGCCCAAAGGTTCGTTATCAAGATAGGTGATGCCCGCATCAAGTTCGAGGCTTTCGATGCCGGCCAAAATTTCGGCAGAAGTGCGCGACAGGATGGTGACGCGCATATTGGGGTGGCGGGCGGTGAACGGTGCGGTCAGATCGGCGACCATTGGCAGCGCGGTAGGGATGACGCCGACACGCAGGTTGCCCGACAGCCCGGCATGCACCGACCGCATTTCGTCTTTCAGCGCCCGCATGTCACCCACGATGCGTCGCGCCCAATCCAGCACCCGTTGGCCTTCGGGGGTCAGGCCCTGAAACCGGCTGCCGCGAAACACCAACTGCACGCCAAGTTGATCTTCCAACTGGCGGATGGCCGAAGACAGGCTGGGCTGGGTGACGCGACAAACCTCGGCGGCGCGGCCAAAATGCCGTTCATTGGCAAGGGCGATGAACATTTCCAGCTTGTCGATCATGCGTGCAAGGTGGCGGGGAACGGTGCGATGTGCAAGGCGGGTTGATCTGGCGGTGGGGTGCGGCGCGGCTATTTTAGCCAAGATGGCGCGCGAAGCTGGTGTTGGGCAGTTGTGCCGAAGCAGGCGACAGCCTAGTTTGACACCATGATAAACCTGATCCCCTTTTTGAAGCGCAAGCCTGTGGTGCCGGTAATCCGGCTGGCGGGCAAGATTGGCACGGGCCGCAACGCCCTGAATGACGCGGGCCTGGAGCCGCTGTTGGAAAAGGCGTTCAAATCGAAACCGGCTGCGGTGGCGCTGGTGATCAACTCACCAGGCGGGTCGCCGGTGCAATCCAGCCTGATCGCGGCACGGGTGCGGCGCTTGGCGGATGAACACGGGGTAAAGGTGCATGCCTTTATCGAAGATGTGGCCGCGTCGGGCGGCTATTGGCTGGCCTGTGCGGCGGATGAGATTTGGGTCGATGCCTCGTCGCTGGTCGGGTCAATCGGGGTGATTTTCGCGTCGTTCGGCTTTCCTGAAGCGATGGCGCGGCAGGGTATTGAACGCCGGGTGGTGACGGCGGGGCGGTCGAAAAGCTTTGCTGACCCGTTCTTGCCGCAAAAGCCCGAAGACATAGCCCGGCTGCGCGCCTTGCAGGACCCGATTCATGCGGCGTTCATCGCCCATGTGAAAGCGCGGCGCGGAGCGCGGCTTGCTGATACCGACCTGTTCAACGCCGATATCTGGGTGGGCCAAGGGGCGGCCGATGTGGGGTTGGTGGATGGTCTTGCGCATCTGGTACCAAAACTGAAACAGCTTTATGGCGACAAGGTGCGTCTGCAGCCATTGGGACAAAAGCGCGGCTTGCTAAGCCGGTTTGGCCTTAATCTGGCCCAGGATGCGCTGACAACCGTAGAGGAGCGCGCGCTTTGGGCGCGGTATGGGCTATGATAAAGGGCGTTTTGTTCTTCTTGCTGGTGATGGTGGCGATTGGCATGGTTGGCAACGCGCTGGCCCCCGGTGCGATTGGGCGGTCGATAAAAAAACGAATGGGCGTGGGAAAACCCGCGACATGTGGGCGCTGCGGGCGCTATGTGATCGGCTCTAAGGGCTGCGACTGCAAGAAGGGCTGACACATGCGGGCATTGGTAACCGGAGCGGGCAAGCGACTTGGCCGCGAGATGGCGCTGTATCTGGCGCGGCGCGGCTATGACGTGGCGGTGCATTATGCCAGCTCGCGCAAAGATGCCGAGGCGCTTGCCAAGGAAATCACCGAAATGGGGCGCAAGGCAGTGGCCTTGCGGGCCGATCTGCTGATTGAAACGCAGGTTGAAAAGCTGATCGGGTCGGCGGTGCAGGG
>JAHEDL010000225.1 GCA_024641255.1 Pseudorhodobacter sp. | reverse complement strand
CGCGCCGTCGCAAGCGGGTCACCGGCTGGCGCGCCGGTCAGCGGGCCACCCGTTGCCATCATTCACCCGACATCAGCGACATTTTGCGGCGCAACTCTTCCGACGCGGCAGCGGCATCATGTTGATCCCGCATCACATGCGGTGTCAGAAACACCACCAACTCTGTGCGCGCGTTGTCTTTTGTTTTCTGGCCGCCCAAGATGCCAAAGATAGGATTAGACTTTTTGCCTGCAGTGGATTGTGTAGAAATCAACCCGCCCAAAGCAACAGTCTGCTTGTCATAAACTGCAACACGGGTGCTGATTGACCGTTGCCGCAATGTCGGCGTCAAGGTTGCGCCATTGTCGCTTTGACCGACAACGGCTGACAGTTCTTGCGAAACTTGCAGGTTGACCAAATCTGTCTTGCTGACTTGCGGCGTGACCCGAAGGATTACACCGGCATCGCGATATTCCACAGAATTGACAACCGGAGCGTCGGCGGCCTGCGTTCCAACAACTTGCTGCGTTACAATCGGAACCTGCTCGACAACCTTGATTTCTGCCTGTTCATTTTCAAACGCGGCAACCGATGGCGCCGAAACCACGCGCACATCGGTCACTTGTGACAGCGCATCAATAATCAGCTTTGGGCTGGCGTTATTGCCAAGAACAAGATTGAATCCCGGAAATTGCGGCGAGATTTGCGATGTCTTGGCCGCATTCGCGATCACGCTTGCATCCGACCCTTCCAGATAGGCTTGCACCCCCATCCGCGTGGCGTCGTTCAGCGTCACCTCAATCAACATCACATCGATCAGCACCTGCACCGGTGCCTTGTCCAGCGTGGCCAAAAGCGACAGCGCGTCTTGCCGTATTGGGCTAGGGGCGCGGATGATGATTGTATTGTCACCGTCATTGGGAGTGAAACGCACATCCCCGCCGCCGCCCGCCGTGACAGCCTGCACGCTTGGCGAGCCTCCGGCTGGAAGGGCAGGCGCTTCTGCGGTGGGCTCTGCTCCGGCGGCTTTGTCGTTGCCGCTGGTGGTGGCGACATTGCTCGTCGCTGCCCCGCCGCCCATGCCGAACGTGGACTCAAGCAAAGCAGCAAGTTGCGACGCGCGGGCAAATTGCACCTGATAGACAGCAATATCGGTGCCATCCGGCCCGCCTGACTGGTCCAGACGGGTGATCCATTGCATCGCCCGGTTCAGGTCTTCACGGTCGCGGGCCTGAATAAGCAGCGCGTTAGAGCGTTCCAGTAATTGGGTTTTCCACCTCGAAGCCTGTGGATCGCTTTCTTGCACTTGCGCAAGATCTGCCTGCACCGCCGCGGCATTGGCATTGCGCAAGAACGCGATTCCGGCATTCGGTCTGGCCATCAGATCAACGTCCAGCGATGCCACCATGTCGCTGACAGCGGACCGTTCGCGGGCAGTTCCGCGCATCAAGATCATGTCATCGCCGTCAGACGCCCGCAGCGACCCTGCTGGCGCGGCAAAGCCGTCAAGCAGGGTGATCATGCGTTCCGCCCCCAGATGGCGCAGCGGAATCGCGGTCAGGCCAAACCCTTCGGACCGCTGGCTGGCGGTAACGGCCGAACCATCGTTCAGTCTGATCTGAAAGCCTTCGCCTTGGCTGACCAAGACCATGCCATTCGCCTGCAGCGCTTCTTCGAACACCATCAAAAGCTCTGACCGGGCGACCGTTCCGCCGGTGGCCATGGTGATCGTGCCACTTGCGCCGGGATCAAGCGTGTAAGGAACTTTCAGGATGTCAGCCAAAATCGACTGTGCGGCCACCTCGACTGGTACTCCTTGCAGGTTCAAGGTGTAACCGTCGCCAACTTCTTGCACGCCAGCCGCTATGGCCTGCGGCTTGCCCGCATCGTCAAAATATACCGCCTGCGTGGTGGTGCCAATATTTGCGCCGCCACTACTGGCGCGGCCAGAATGGGCGCTTAGATCAATCCCCCCCACCAGATTTGGGCGTGGGCCATTATTGGGAACGCACGCTGCAAGCGATATTGCAGCGCCAAGCACCGCCGATACCAGTATTGGATAAGAGGCATTATTGCGCCGAGAATGCGACGTTAAAAGCAAATTTCTCATCTGCGCAAAACTCTCCTGATCGGTCAGGGACTTTTTGCAAGTAGAATTAAGGCTGTCAATGCGCCCATGCGGTCAGATGCTGGCCCATAGGGTCAGTTATAAGCGACCTTTGGCGATTGGCGGAATTAGCGGTGCTGGTTGTTATGGCGGTTTATCGCGCTAACGTCATCGAGGTGTTTATACCCAATATATAATGGTGTATTTCATATATATTAAATCTCTAACGTGGATGGTTGCGACAATAAAGCGGTGGAATGTCTTAGCCAAATGGTAGATTTTAGCGAGCATTGCGTATTTGCGATGATTTTGCGGGGCGTTGGCAGGCGGCGGGAAACGCATAGGTCTGTTGCGCCTTATGGTGTCGCATAAAGATTGCGACGGTTGCTGGCGAAGGCTATGATTTTCTGGCCCGGCTTTGCCGCAAGGTGCCGGGACTGTGCTGGTGCCGTTTCGTTTTATTTTCAGGCCGATATTTAGATCAAAGCGTTTGCTGTCACGCTGGCGAACTTGCGCCGTGCAGTCGCATGAACCGGAGAGATTCTATGGCTTCCCACAATTTGCGCACGCCGATTTGTGAACGTCTTGGTTGCGATGTGCCAATTTTGTTGGCAGGGATGGGCGGGGTGGCCCGGTCTGATCTTGTGGTGGCAGTGGCACAGGCCGGTGGCTACGGCATTCTGGGTATGGTGCGGGAAACGCCGCAACTGATCGCGCAAGAGATTGATGCCGTTCGGGCGCGCAGCGCGCGGCCTTTTGCGGTTAATCTTATCCCCGCGGCAACCGACCCTGCGTTGCTGGATGCAGAGCTTGGCACCTGCTTTGACCGCGGCGTTGCGGCGATGTGTTTCTTTTGGGATGTCGTGCCGGCGGCAGTTGCGCGTGCCAAGGCGGCGGGCTGTCTGGTGTTGCATCAGGTGGGGTCGCTACAGGCGGCGCTGGCTGCCGAAGCGGCCGGAGCAGATATTTTGATCGTGCAGGGCGTTGAAGCGGGCGGCCATGTGCACGGCACGGCGGCGGCATTGGTTTTGGTAGAGCAGGTGGCGCGGGCGGTGCAGGTGCCGATTATTGCCTCTGGTGGATTTGCCAGCGGTGCCAGCCTGATTGCAGCTTTGGCGCTTGGCGCGCAGGGCATTCATTGTGGCACCGCATTTTTGGCCACGCAGGAGTCTTTTGCGCATGACTATCACAAGGCGCGGGTTTTGGCGGCCATGGCCGAGGATACGGTTTACACCGATGCCTACGCGCTGAATTGGCCAGTCGGTGCGCCGGTTCGGGTGATCCGCAACTCGGTGATCGCCGGTTTGGGGGTGAATTTGCTGGGCCATCACCCCGAAACCCTGCCACCCGAGGTTATTGCCTATGAAGACGGGCGGCCTTTGTTGAAATACAGCACCGATTCACCGCTGCGCAGCACAGAGGGCGATCTAGAGGCAATGGCCGCCTATGCGGGGCAAAGTGCAGCGCTGATTGATACGCTGCCCACTGCCGCAGAGCGGATTGCGATGATTGTTTCGCAGGCGGAAACGGCGCTTGAACGGTTGGCGATTATGACAAACCCTTTTGCAAAGGCGGCGGTATGACAATCGGGGATCAGGACGCAAGGCGCTTTGCCTCGCCAGTGTGTTATGCAGGCGCGACGAACGCGGAGGATGCAGAGCAGGCCCGCGACGTGGCGCGTTGGCGGGCAGCCGAAAGGACGCGGCTTTTGGCCGAACGTGCGGCCTTGTCGGTTGCGGCGCGGCAAGCGGCGGCACAGGCGATTACGGTGCAGTTGGATCAGTTTTTGGCAGACCGATTTGCCACGCTGGCGGGTCTGACGATTTCGGCGTGGTGGCCGATAAAGGCCGAGTTGGATCTGCGCTTTTGGCTGGCCGGGCTTGCGGCCCGTGGCGCGCAGGCGGCATTGCCAGTGGTAGAAACCCGCGCCGCGCCGCTGGTTTTCCGGCCGTGGACGCCACAAACGCCGATGGTCCGTGGCGTTTGGAACATTCCGGTGCCTGCCGAGGGCGCAAATGTGGTGCCTGATATCACCTTGGCGCCGGTGGTTGGCTGGGACGTGGCCGGGTATCGGTTGGGCTATGGCGGCGGATATTTTGATCGCACGCTGGCCGCACTTGCGCCAAGGCCGCTGGCAATTGGGGTGGGGCTTGAGGCGGCGCAGGTGGCGACGATTTTCCCGCAACCGCATGATATTGCGATGGCTGTCATCGTGACCGAAACGC
>JAHEDL010000222.1 GCA_024641255.1 Pseudorhodobacter sp. | reverse complement strand
GTCGAATTGCAGACGCGGATCTTTTCTTCCAGACCCGGGCCAAGGTCCATCAGTTGGGTCGCGCGCTTAAACATCATATCAACGGATTCGCGGAAACTTGGTTCGCCAGCGATGCTCATCATAGTCCTCCCTGATTGCCGGCTCTCCCTCGGCAAGACGCGGATTGCGTCCCCGTTTTGGTAGCGGCCTTTAGTTAACAAAGCTGCAACCAATCTGCTCAAATTTGCCGTGGATCGTCGTCAAATTGATTCGGCACCACCCAATCCGGGCAATTCGGCGGCGCGATTTCTGCATGTTGCCGCAATGCAGTGTCGCGATGCCGCGCACAATCAGCCCCAGCGCAACCGACCGTTTCCACTGCCCTAGGTGATGCCATCGCAAAATCGCCTTTGCCACAATTTTGCCACAACTTAACGGCAGCAGTGTGGCGATAGAGTGAGTTTGCGGGGGCGGCACTCTGATCGTTTCAGTTTGGAAATTGCTATGACCCGCGCCGTTCATCTTCATCGCCCTGCCCGTCCCGACACGCCTGCTGCCATCAGCTTTGCCACGGATGAGCGCGGCTCGATCACCATCTTTGCGCTGGTGCTCTTCATGCTGATAGTCATGCTGGGCGGCATTGCCATCGACGTGATGAAACACGAAACCATTCGCACCACGTTGACCAACACGCTGGATCGCTGCGCGTTGATGTCGGCCAGCCTTGATCAGACGTTAGACCCGCAAGCGGTGTTCGAAGACTGCATCGAAAAGGCCGGCCTGTCGCAGCAGATTGAAAACATCGAGGTGGTCAACTCGCTTAACCACCGCGAAGTAACGGCCAACGCCCGCGCCGAAACCAACCCGTTCTTCCTGCATCTGATTGGCATCAATGATTTTGACGCCCGCAGCCGGACCAAAGCCGAACAGGCCATAACCAACGTCGAAATCGCGCTGGTGTTGGATATCTCCGGGTCGATGTCGGGCAGCAAGATTACCAACCTGAAATCGGCCGCATCCGAATTCGTCGCCACCATGCTGGATAGCGACCCGGAACACCGGATCTCGATCACGATTGTTCCCTACAACGCTCAAGTTAACCTTGGCCCGGTCTTGCGCGGCAAATACAACGCCACCAACCTGCACGGCGTCGCCAATGTGAACTGTCTGGAACTGCCGTTTTCGGTCTATGACGCCCCCGGCATTTCACGCACCCTGCCGTTGCCGATGATGGCCTATGCCGACCACGCCTATGGCACCAGCATGATTGACGGCTATGTGTCGCCCACCTCGTCCTCGGCGCTGCCAAACTATGCATCGGAATTTTGCCGCCAGAACACCTACGGCATCGTGCGCCTGCCAAGTCAGGATAAAGCCACGCTGCAATCGCAGATCAACGCGCTGCAAGCGGGGGGCAACACCTCTATCACGCTGGGCATGAAATGGGGCATGACGCTGTTAGACCCAACGGCCCGCCCGATGTATTCCGAACTGATTTCCGCAGGCCAAATGTCGAACACTCTGGCCGGGCGCCCATTCGACTATAATGACCCGGACTCGATGAAGGTTATCGTGCTGATGACCGACGGCGAGCATGTTTCGCATGACCGCATCACCGACGCTTACAAAACCGGCCTGTCGCCGATCTATCGCAGCAGTGGCGATGGTCAATATTCGGTCTATCAACCCTCGCACACCGGCACCTCGAAATACTTCGTGCCCCACCTTGGCACCTGGCAAGCCAGCGCTTGGACAAACAACGCCACCCCCGCCGTGCAACAAGATTGGAAAAACGTCTGGGCCAATCTGAAACTTAGCTATGTCGCCTGGCAGTTCTACGGCCGCGCACTTGGCACCACCTCAACCAGCCGCAACGCCGCCTACAATGCCGCGCTGAACGACATGCGCGCCACTTATGCCGAGGTGGCCACGATGAACGCACAACTGCAAACCTCGTGCGCCCAAGCCAAAGACCGCAAAGTCATCGTCTATGGCATCGCCTTCGAAGCCCCCAGCAACGGTCAGGCGCAGATTTCCGCCTGCGCCTCGTCGCCCTCACATTACTACAACGCCCAAGGGATGGAGATTCAAAGCGCATTCCGGTCAATCGCCAGCAACCTGACGCAATTGAAACTGACGCAATAGCCCGCAGTCTGCCCGCTCAATCATGCTGCTAAATTTGCCCACCGCCGATTCGAACGATCTCGCCGCCGACCCATTCCTCGAAGTCCGCAGCGCGCAGTCGCCGACAAACTGTTTCCAAAATCGCAACTACCTCACCCAAGGCTGCACATTGTTTCCAAGTCAACCAAGTCAGCCACATCGTTCCCATATTCGAATGCGCGCCAGCCATACTTTCGCCCAAGCCGCCCCCCCTAATGCCCATTCGAAATATGTGTCGTTGCCCCGAACTTCGGAAAAAATTGCCGATGGGTTTGGGCACGAAATGGGGAAAAGCCATGTTCGGGGTGAACTCAGACTTGCAAGCGGCCGCGCCGGTGAAACCGCGCCACGTCCTGCTTCGGCGTTTCCGCGACTCGCAAGACGGGTCGCTGGCGGTTTTTGCACTTTGCCTGTTTCTGCTGATGGTGATGATGGGGGGGCTTGCAGTCGACCTGATGCGCTATGAAGCAACCCGGACCACCCTGCAAAACACGCTGGACCGCGCCACGCTGGCCTCGGCATCCCTCACCCAGACGCTCGACCCAAAATTGGTGGTGTCCGACTACTTCACCAAATCCGGTATGACGAAATACCTTGAAGGCGTAACGGTGTCCGAAGGCATGAACTTCCGGAACGTCGTCGCCGATGCAGCTGCAGCCACCGACCCCTATTTTTTGCACCTGATCGGGCAAGATCAACTGGATGCCGCAGGCCATTCGATGGCCGAACAGCGCATCAACAACGTCGAAATCATGCTGGTGCTGGACGTTTCCGGTTCGATGGCGTCAAACAGCAAACTGACCAACCTGAAAGCCGCCGCCAACGAATTTGTCGATACGGTGCTGTCATCCGATGCGGAACAGAAGATTTCGGTGGGGCTGGTGCCATTCAACGGTCAGGTCAACATCGGCCCCGATCTGCGCGCCAAATTCACCAGCCTTACCGATGACCCCGCCGTCAGCAACGTCAACTGCGTCGACATGCCCGCGTCGGTATATGGGTCGACCGCGCTGTCGACCGCAACCTCTATGTCGATGACGGCACATGCCGACACCTATTCCTCTACCAACCAGACCACCTCTTATGTGGCCTATACCGACACCAACTACGCCATCGGCTATAACGCCACCTACAACAACGGCAACGTCTGGTGTCCCCCAATCGCGGGCAACATCATCCGCCTGCCGTCGCAATCCATTTCGGGCCTGCAGGGCCAGATCAACGGGCTTTCGGCGGTCGGTGCCACCTCGATCAACGCGGGGCTGAAATGGGGGCTTGCCTTGCTCGACCCCAGTGCACGCACGATGTATGACCAGCTGATTGCCAGCGGCAAAATGGGTGCGCCGTTGTCGGGGCGACCGTTTGACTTCACCGACACCGAAGCCATGAAGGTTATCGTGCTGATGACCGACGGCGAACATTTCGCCGAAGAGCGGGTGAACACCGCCTATAAATCCGGAGCCTCGCCGATCTACAAAAGCGTGAACGACGGCAACTATTCGATCTATCACGCCAGCTATAGCGGCACGAGCAAATACTGGGTGCCCCATCTTGGCACTTGGCAGTCTGTGCCTTGGACAAACAGCGCCAAGACCGGCACCTACACCGTGCAAACCTGGCCGCAAGTTTGGTCGTCGATGCGGCTAAGCTATGTTGCGTGGCAGTTTTACGCCCGCGCACTTGGCACCACCAGTTCAACCCGCACTTCGGCCTATAACGCGGCAATGTCGGCGTTCAGGTCACAAACCCCGACCACGACAATGGACAGCCAATTGCAAGCAATCTGTGCTCTGGCAAAAGACGAAGATGTCATCGTCTATGGCATCGCCTTTGAAGCGCCCACCAACGGCCAGACCCAGATCAAGAACTGCGCCACCTCGGCGGCGCATTATTTCAACGCCACCGGCTTGCAGATCAAAACCGCGTTTCGCGCCATCGCCTCTAACATCAGCCAGTTGAGATTGACCCAATGATCGCCCTCATCCAACGCATCGCCCGTGCCATCCCGCACACCGCGCTTGCCAAGGCGTTTCGGCGCGAAAACGGCACCGCTGCGGTCGAATTTGTGCTGACCGTGCCAATCTTGATCACGGTCTTCATGGCGTCCTTCGAAAGTGGCCTGCTAATGACCCGCTCTATCATGCTGGAACAGTCGGTCGACATGACGATGCGCG
>JAHEDL010000217.1 GCA_024641255.1 Pseudorhodobacter sp. | reverse complement strand
GCTTCAACTTCAAGGGCGGCTTGAACATCGCGCATTCCTTCACCGCGCTGTTGCTGGCGCTGGTGCTGTATTACGCCTCGGTTATCGCCGAAACCGTGCGCTCTGGCATCCAAGCCATCAGTCGCGGCCAATCCGAAGCTGCCTTTGCGCTTGGGTTGCGCCCCAGTCGCACCATGAGCCTGATCATCTTGCCGCAGGCACTGCGGGTGATCATTCCGCCGCTGATCTCGCAATATCTGTCGCTGACCAAGGACACCTCTTTGGGCATCGCCGTCAGCTACCTTGATCTGCGCGGCACCCTGGGGGGTATTACGCTAAACCAGACCGGCCGCGAGTTGGAATGTATGGTCTTGATGATGCTGATTTATCTGATCATCAGTCTGATCATTTCCGCGCTGATGAACCTGTATAACGCCTCTGTCAAACTGAAGGAGCGTTAAGATGAGCGATACAAATTTCGTTCGTACCGAAATGCTGCCGCCGGTTGCTCCGCCGGTGTCGCAGCGCGGGGTTGTGCGCTGGCTGCGGGAAAATCTGTTTTCCGGGCCGCTGAACACCATCCTGTCGCTGCTTGCCGTCGCGGCGCTGTATTATCTGATCAAGGCGTCGCTGCCGTGGTGGTTGAACGGTGTGTGGAACGCCACATCGCTGCGCGAATGCCGCGATATTGTTGCCGCCAGTGCCGGGCCGGATGCCACAGGCGCCTGCTGGGCAGTGATCCGCGAACGCTGGCATCAGTTCCTGTTTGGCTTCTACCTGCCAGAGCTGTGGTGGCGCCCGATGCTGTGCTTTGCGCTGTTGTTCGTGGCGCTGGCGCCGGTGCTGTATTCTGACAGCCGCCGCAACATCGCGCTGTTGATCGGGGCTGTGACGGCGCTGTTGGCGCTGTGCCTGCTGCTGCTGGATACCGTTGTGCTGCATCTTGTCGTCTCTGTTGGGGTGATGCTGGCGCTGTTGGTGGTGGCATGGACGGCACCGCGCAAGTTGCTTTGGGTGACGCTGCTCTATCCGTTCTTTGCCGTCTGGCTGCTGTGGGGCGGCTCTGTCTGGGGGCCGATCACCACATTGCTGGGGGTGGGCGTCATGGCCATCGCCTATCGCCTTGTCGCACCGTCCTTGGGTGTGGTGATGGGGTCTTCGATTGGCTTCGTCGCCGCCTGTCTGTGGTGGCTGTTTGCACAGGGGCCGCTGCTGGCCGCCGTCGCGCCCGCGCTGCCGTTCGATCTGCAGCCGGTCACCTCGGACAAGTTCGGTGGCTTCCTGCTGGCCTTCGTGATCGGCGTGTCGTCAATTTCCATCTCGCTGCCGCTGGGCATCTTGCTGGCACTGGGGCGGCGGTCTGACATGCTGTTGATCAAGACGCTTTCGGTCGGCTTCATCGAATTCGTGCGTGGCGTGCCGCTGATCACCATGCTGTTCACCGCAAGCCTGTTGCTGCAGTATTTCTTGCCGCCGCGCACCAACTTCGACCTGATCTTGCGCGTTGTCATCCTCGTTACCCTGTTTTCGGCCGCCTATAACGCCGAAGTGGTGCGGGGGGGCTTGGCCGCCCTGCCACGCGGGCAATACGAAGCGGCCGATGCGCTGGGGCTGGATTACTGGCAGGCGCAGCGGCTGATCATCATGCCGCAAGCCTTGAAAATCTCGATCCCCGGAATCGTGTCAACCTTCATCGGCCTGTTCAAAGACACCACGCTTGTGTCTTTCGTCGGCCTGAATGACCCGCTGAAAGGCATCACGCAAATCGTGCGCGCCGACATCAACTGGAAAGGCATCTATTGGGAGCCTTACATTTTCGTCGGCGCTATCTTCTTCCTCGCCTGCTTCGGCATGTCCCGATACTCGATGTATCTGGAACAAAAGCTGAAGACTGATCATCGTTAACAGGGGCTCGTATCATGGCAAAAACCGCAATCGACCGCAGCAAGATGCAAGTCTCGGATGAAATCGCGATCCAGATCACCGGCATGAACAAATGGTATGGCAGCTTTCACGTGCTGCGCGATATCAACATGACGGTCAACAAAGGCGAACGCATCGTGATCTGTGGCCCGTCAGGGTCGGGCAAATCAACGCTGATCCGTTGCATCAACCGGCTGGAAGAACACCAGCAGGGGCAGATCATTGTTGATGGCACCGAACTGACATCCGACCTGAAGAATATCGACAAGGTCCGGTCCGAGGTTGGCATGGTGTTCCAGCACTTCAACCTGTTCCCGCATCTGACCATTCTGGAAAACTGCACGCTGGCGCCGATCTGGGTGCGCAAAACCCCGAAGGCCGAAGCCGAAGAAACCGCGATGCACTTCTTGCGCAAGGTCAAGATCCCGGAACAGGCGCATAAATACCCCGGTCAGCTTTCGGGCGGCCAACAGCAGCGCGTCGCCATCGCGCGATCGCTGTGCATGAAGCCGCGCATCATGCTGTTTGATGAACCCACCTCGGCGCTTGATCCTGAAATGATCAAAGAGGTGCTGGATACCATGATCAGCCTTGCCGAAGAGGGCATGACCATGCTGTGCGTCACCCATGAAATGGGCTTCGCGCAGGCGGTGGCAAACCGGGTGATTTTCATGGATCAGGGCCAGATCGTTGAACAGAACGAACCGCGCGAGTTCTTCAACAACCCGCAGTCTGACCGCACCAAGCTGTTCCTAAGCCAAATTCTGGGCCACTAGGCCCGAATGGTGGGGTGCGCGGCAACCGCGCACCTCTAACGCTTTCAAACTTCCAATTCGCGCGGCACGATGAAATCCACCGTCGCCCCCGCGCCGAACGTCACATCGTCCCAACTGTCGATGGCGAAATCCACCACCAGCGTCGCGCCTGTCGGATAGCGTTCGAATTCCGGATTCAGCGGCGCGCGCGCCACCAAACGGGCGGCAAAATCGGCGATCCCCGGATTATGCCCGATCATCATCACCGTGTCGGATTTGGCGTGCCGCAACACCGCCAGCATCACTTCGGCCCCGGCGTGATACAGCGCCGGCTTCAGTTCCAGCACCGGCGTGGCTGGCAAGGCAGGGGCGATGCCCGAATAAGTTGCCCGGGTGCGCGCCGCATCCGAACACAGAACTTTCCCTGGCACATAGCCGCGCGAGGCAAGCCACTGCCCCAAATCCGCCGCAGCCGCCTTGCCGCGTTCATTCAGCGGGCGGTCGTGGTCCGGCGTCAGCGGATCGTCCCAAGAGGATTTTGCATGGCGGGTAAGGATCAGGCGCTTCATTTGTGGAACATTCCCATGTGATAGGCCGAGTGTTCCGCCAGTCTTGCATAGCCAACCGACACCGGGCAAGCGCGACGCACAGCGCAGCCCGATTTCATGCAATCTTCGCCAGCCGCCGTATCCAGAAATGCGTGGCATTGGGGCAGGTTATAGCCCGCAGCGGTCAACGCCCCCGCCGGACAAGCGGTCAGGCACGGCTTGGCGCAACTGTCACAGGGCCGTTGTGCCGGTGGCGGCAGTTCGATCACCTCGCGCAGTGCCAAGGCGCCGCGAAACGACACCAGCAGCCCTTGTTCGGCCTGCACCAGCAGCTTCACCGGGCTGTCCCAAACCCGCCCGCTGCGCAGCGCCCATTGATAAAACGGATGATAGGGCGGCCCGCCAAACGGAAACACCGCTTTCGCGCCAAGCGTGCAGGCCATGCCGCCAATCACCCGACGCGACCAGCGGTCAATCGGGTCTGGCCCGCCCCACTCTGGCTGCGCCGTCACATGCGCCCAGAAGCCCGGTTCGCGCGGAGCCAGCAGCAAAACGCTGCGGGTGCCAGCAGGCAGCGCCGGGTCGTTTTCACAGTGAAACCCGCCCAACACCGCCAGCGCATGCTCTGCCGCCATCGCGCTGATCTGCGCCAGTGTCACCGAAACGGCAGCCACAGGCTCCACCCCAGTTTCGCCGGTTTCTCGTCCTGCCATTGCAACCCCACCTTCATCGCGCTGTGCCCTGCCGCAGGTTGCCCGCGATAGGTGCGAAAAATCCTGTCCCAAACCGACAAGGCAAAGCCGTAATTGCTGTCATGCTCGGCGCGCAGCACCGAATGATGCACCCGGTGCATGTCCGGCGTCACCAGAATCAGCCGCACGATCCGGTCCACCGCCCCCGGCAGGCGCAGGTTGGCGTGGTTAAACAGCGCGGTGCCGTTCAGCAAGATTTCAAACGCCACCACCGCAACCGCTTGCGGGCCAAGCCCATAAACCAGCGCGATTTTCAGCGCCATCGACGCAAGAATTTCCACCGGATGAAACCGTAGCGCCGTGGTCACATCCATATCGCGGTCGGCATGGTGCATCCGGTGAAACCGCCAGAACAGCGGCACTTTATGGGTGATAA
>JAHEDL010000214.1 GCA_024641255.1 Pseudorhodobacter sp. | reverse complement strand
AAGGTAGAATGTGACACTTAGGATGGTCAGCGTTGCCGCGGCCGTCACCCGCGCGATGTCGTGCAATCGCGCCTTCTTGCCGGGCAGCAACCACGTCAAAACCAAAAAGCCAGCGGCAAGCGGCAACCCAAGAAGTTGGGCAACAAAAGGAAATGCAAACACAAGCGCAAGTGGCCGTCGGTGTGGGATTGGCAGAAATGGTTCGTCAGAAGGCTGTGCGCGCCGCCACAGATCGGCGGCCAACCCTGCGCAGGCCAAAAGTGTGACAAGGCAAACGGCGATGGCATAGCTGGAATAGGCCGACGCGCCCATCAAGGCGGTGGCGGCAAGCACTGCAACGCCCAGCGAGAAGAACGTTGCTACCACAGCATCGGATCTTCGCGATGGTGTCCGGGCCACCCTCCGGTCACCGCGGGTGCGTTTCAACATCCAAAGCAGTGACATCAAAGTCAGACCAAGAATGACCCAAGCTGCAGGCCGGGTGAAAATATTGATCCGGCCCAACATTTGCAGTTGGGTGGTCAGCGCAAGATTGCCTTCCAATGTTGGCCCAAGAACGAAAGCAATGACAAATGGCACATACGGCCAGTTGAGCCGGCGCAAGACATAGCCCAACAGGGCAAAGGCCACGCCAACAAAAAGATCGGCAAAAAGGCCGTTCATCTGCACGACGCTGACCAAACCGGCCAACAGAACCGGAAGAGCCAACCTTTCGATCGGCAGGTGGGTAAGCCGCGAGAGGGCGGGCACCAGTGCCAGGCCGACAACCGAGGTAAGAAGGTTTGACAGCAAAAGCGCAAGGATCAAGGTATAGGTCAGCGGCAAGGCAGGCCCAAGCATTGCCGTTCCGGGCACAAGGCCATGGATCGTCATCGCCGTCAGCAAAAATACCCCGCCTTCGCTTCCCGGCAAACCAAGCGCCAGAACCGGCAATAGCGACCCGCCATCCTTGGCATCAACGGCAGATTCCGGCCCTATTACCCCGCGAATGTCGCCTTTACCAAATTCCTCGCAGCCGCCATGCGCAGTCTGAACGGTCTGACCATAGGCGACGAACCCCGCCACCGTTCCCCCTACCCCAGGAATAAGACCGACAACGGTGCCGATCAGCGACGAGCGCAGCACAAGCCCCCGGTGCTTCAGCACAGCCATGACCCCGGCGCGGGTTGAATCGTCGGGATTGGATTGGCGCGACACTGGCTGCAATCGGCTTCGCCCCCGCCAGGACATAACTTCTGACAGGGTGAATATGCCCAGCAGCATTGCCTCTGGCCCCAAACCATCGGCAAGACCAAACTGGCCATAGGTCCAGCGTGGCTGACTGTTTGTCGGATCGCTGCCGACACAAGACAAAAGCAGCCCCAGCCCAGCCATGGCAAAAGCCTTCAACGGCGAGCCGTTAAGAACGGCAATGATTGTAGAAAGCCCCCAAAGGGCCAGCCCTGCCCGTTCTAGTGGACCGAACTGCAACAAAAGCGGCCGGACGACAGGCAAAAGTGTCAGCAAAACCAGAACGCCTATCACCGACCCCGCCGCCGAAGCAGTGGCTGCCGCCGCAATCGCGGTACGCGGGCGGCCTGCTTGCGCCATAGGGTATCCATCAATCAGAGTCACCGAACTGGCGGCATTGCCCGGGATGCCAAACAGGATCGACGTGATTGATCCCATGAAGGTGGCCCCGCCGGTAAGTGCACCAAACAAAAGCATCACATGTTCTGGCGACCAGTCGAGCGTGGCCACCACCATCACCGCCGCAAGGCTGGCCGCGCCGATGCCAGGCAGAAATGACACCACCATCGCCATGAGCGTTCCGAACAATGGGATAAGGATACCCCACCACGAAAACAGGGTTTGCAGCCCGATGCCAAGCGCCGCAAAAGTATCAGTCATTCAAGACGCCCAGAACCATGTCAGGGCTGAATTTGGTTGGCAAGTTCAGCCAAAACCGGCGCCGCCTCGGTAAAGGCGCGGATTTTGTCGTGGTAAATTTCCGAAGCCTCGGCAGCTGATTTTGGCGTAACGGGGCGACCTTGCGCCAACGCCGCATCGCTGAACGCCGGATCGACAAGTGCCGCATCCAGCGCAGAGGTAAGGCAATCTTGCGTTTCTGCCTGCATCTGCGCAGAAACAAACAACATCCGCGCCCCGCTGGAAATTTCGACAGCAAGCCGCGCGAGTTGGTAGTGCTTGGCGCGCTGTTCGGTCGTCAGATTGGCGCTGCGTTGCGCAAGAAAGCTGCCTTCCCCGACAAGCCAAGGCACCCCTGGCAGGCTTGCCACTGGCCCGTCAGACAGCACCAATAAGGGCTTTGCGTCGCCAGACTTTGCCACTTGAACGGCGGTGCCCAAAGATTTTGGCGAAAAATCTGCCTCGCCGCGCATAATGGCCGCAACCTGCTCACCGCTGCTTTTGTAGCCGGACACGAAATGAACCGTCAGCCCAGTAGCCTGCGCCACCAGCCCGACCACAGCCAGATTGGCGTCGACCGACGACACCGCGGCAACCAGTGCGGGAAGATCAGGTGCCGTCAAATCCAGATCAGGACGACCAATCCAAGCGTCAGGCTCAATCAGAATGGCCCCCAAGACATGCAAATCTTCAGGAGAATGACCAAGGCTTGAGTCTTCACGCAATTCGGCGACCACATCACCTGAGTTTTCAATAAGCATGACGGCATCATCCGGCGGCGCATCTGCGACCCGTAGCAATGCCGCCTTGCCGCCCCCGCCGGGCATGTTCGCAACCCGCACTGGCACGCCGCTGATACGTTCGACCACCGGCGCCAAGGCACGGGCATAAATATCGAACCCACCGCCAGCCGCATTTGGAACCACAAGCGTAATCGGTTTTCCGGCAAGGCGTTGCACACAAGCTTGCGGCAAAGCCCCATCAGCCCACGCTTCTATTGCGCCGAATTGCGCCAGGCCCGTCAGCAAAGCAATGGTCAAACCGGGACGGGTCATTGGGGCATCCTTCTACCACTGTTGCGCGATCGCTCGCATCGCGTACAACTTGATGCAAGTATTATGGCGCATGCATTTCAGCCTATTCCGGATAGGATGTTGATTTTGAAATCGGTTGCGCTTTGGCGGCGCTTTAAAATGATATATACTATTGCGATATAACACCCAAGTCACGATCTTGAGGCAGGTGGCGTTGCGAAAGCCAGCGTCGCAAAGTTTGTGCATGCTGGGTGGATTTTATGCAGCGCTTCTTGAACAAAAATTTAGATGTTACTTTAGCAATCGCACAGAAAACTTCTGTTCTAGCCCGCGTACATTTTGTGCAGGGGCACAATTGCCAAAGTATTGATGGCCGCAGCCGGTTAGGCGCAAACTGGCGTCGGTACGCCCCTTGTCAACCTGCGTCATTTAGCGTGCGGCCTTAACTTACATATCAAGTTGCAGGTTGGGCCTGTTTTGCAGGCCCCTCGACGGCCACAGGGCCATGCCCAGACACAAAGGCGGTGACGGCCGAGACAAGACCCTTATCCTGATTTTTCACCAAAGCCTCATTCCAAATCACGATCCGATTCCACCTAAGCAGCGGCAGCCCTGTCTGCACAACCGCTGAAAGTGACATTATGCAGAAAATGTGGTTCACCTCTTTGCGGACGGCAAGTGCATGGGTCGCCGCAAAAGCTGTCTTTATCGGCAAGTGCTGAACTTCGCCTTGCAAGACAATTCCGCCGTCGAAAGCGATATTTGCCTTCTTATATTTGGCCAAAAGATGCCGAAGCACTGCGTCGCAGGCCGTCTTTTCATCTCCGACAAGATAAATTTCTGCCGGAACATGCGGGTCATTGCCGACGATGCTTTCCAAAAGGCGATCATAGTCTTTTGGGCTGCGTCGGGCTGCGGCTTGCGGTCGGAAGTTCACTTCGCAAATCGCACCGCCGCACGCATACCAAGGTTTGGAAATGTCTTCTATAATCAAATCTACACCAGCAATATCAAGCCGTAGCAATGACGTCGCCGCGAGGGCCAATTGCAGGTTGGCCGGATGAATGTCGTTGAAATCCAGATCTTCGGTAACGCCCCCTGCGTTCACATTGTCGCGCCGCCGCAGACGTTGATAGCTGCCGGCAGGGAGTATCGAGTCAGGCGTCAGCCCCGCTCTGGTCAACAGCGACAAGGCCTCGGCGTCCAACGCAATCGGCGGCACCCCCCTAAGGGCCAGAAAACGTTGCCCGCGCGCCGTTGCCTGCTCAGCCGCCACAAGGTCTGCAATAGTGGACTGGCCGTCGCCGACAACTCCGCCTGCCCGCCGCCGTCTGACGTGAAACAAGCGGCCATTCGCTATGCTCAACCGATGCGTGGAGCCGGGGATATGTTTT
>JAHEDL010000211.1 GCA_024641255.1 Pseudorhodobacter sp. | reverse complement strand
GATCACCGAAACCGTGATCAAGGTGAATGAAGAGATAAAGCGGCGGATGATCGACAAGATTGTCGACCTTTGCGATGGCAGCCTGAACGGCAAAACCGTGGCGGTGCTGGGCGTCACCTTCAAACCCAATACCGACGATATGCGCGACGCGCCCAGCCTGACCATTGTGCCTGCGCTGGTGGGCGGGGGGGCAAAAGTGCGCGTCGTTGACCCGCAGGGCCAACGAGAAGGCGAAGCGTTGCTACCTGGCGTGAAGTGGATGGATAGTCCCTATCAAGCGGCGCAAGGCGCGGATCTGGTGGTGATTTTGACCGAATGGAACGAATTCCGCGCGCTTGATTTAGATAAGCTGGCGAAAAAGATGGAAACTGCGCGCTTGGCAGATTTGCGCAACGTCTATTCGCTGGAAGAGGCAACGGAAGCCGGATTTGAAACCTACGTTGCCATAGGGCGTTAACCCTGTTGCCGCTGGACCGACCCGCGAAAACACGTTTGAACGCCTAAGGCGGCAAGGAGTTTACGATGCAAAAGCATGTCTTGGTGACAGGCGGTGCGGGCTATATTGGGGCGCATGCCTGTAAGGTGTTGTCAGAGGCGGGCTATGTGCCGGTGGTATTTGACAATTTTTCCACCGGCTGGCGCGAGGCGGTGAAATTTGGCCCGGTGGCCGAAGGCGATCTGATGGACCGCGCCAGTATTGACCGCGCCTTTGCCCAGTTTCGCCCCATCGCTGTGATGCATTTTGCCGCGCTGTCGCTGGTGGGCGAGTCGATGACCGATCCGGGGCGTTATTGGCGCGTCAACGTGAACGGCTCGCTCAATCTGGTCGAAGCGGCGGTGGCGGCGGGCTGTCTGAATTTTGTGTTTTCGTCCACCTGCGCGACCTATGGCGATCAGGACGGCGTTTTGCTGAACGAAGACACGCCGCAGCACCCGATCAATTCTTATGGTGCATCGAAAAAAGCCATCGAGGAAATTCTGAAGAATTTCGGCGCGGCCTATGGGCTGAACCATGTGATTTTTCGCTATTTCAACGTCGCGGGGGCTGATCCGGCGGGCGATGTTGGCGAACAGCACCGGCCGGAAACGCATCTGATCCCGCTGATGCTGGACGCAATCGAAGGTCGCCGCCCGGCGCTGACGGTTTTCGGCTCTGACTATCCGACGCCGGACGGCACCTGTATCCGCGATTATGTGCATGTGATGGATCTGGTCGATGCGCATCTGAAGGGGCTGGAATGGCTGCTGGCGGGGAAGGGCAATCGCTCGTTCAACCTTGGCACTGGCCATGGGTTTTCGGTGCGGCAGGTGATTGATGCCTCGCGTGCCGTTACCAACCGCGATGTGCCGATTGTGGAAGGTGCGCGCCGGGCTGGCGACGCGGCGGCGCTGGTTTCGGGGTCGGTGCGGGCGCGGGCCGAATTGGGGTGGCAGCCGACACGGTCGACCCTGCCGGCGATGATCCGCGATGCGCTGGCATGGAGCCAGAAGTCTGGCTATCTGCGCTAGGGTTTAGCGCGGTTGCACTGCGCGAAAATCGTGCAGTTGCGTTGAAAGTCGCGCCAGATCGCGATTTGGCAGATCTGCGATCAGCAGCGCGGGTGCCTCGCCCGCCTGCGCCAGCACCTCGCCATGCGGGCCAACGATCAAAGAGCCGCCCGCATAGTGCAGGTTGCCTTCGTGGCCGCAGTAATTTGCGTAAACGATGCTAACGCCGTGATTGGCGGCCATGGCCGGAACCGTCGCGGTCATCACATGAGTGAACGGGTGCATATTCGCGGTTGGCACCAGAATAAGCGTGACACCAGCCTGCGCCAACGCCGCGACATGTGGTGCAAATTCAATATCATAGCAGATCAGCAGCGCCGCCTTTTGGCCGCAGAAATCAAAGATCTCATAGGCGTCGCCAGCGGTATAAAGCGACGCTTCGCGCGGCCCGAACAGCTGGATCTTGCGGTAATGCGCGATTTCTTCGCCCGTCGCATCCAAGGCCAAAGCGGCGTTATAGACGCGGTCGCCGTCGCGTTCGGCATAGCCAACCACAAGCCCGGTTGCCGCGTCTTTGCACATCTGGGCCAGTTCCGATTGCCACGCACCGTTTCGCGGCAACGCTAGTTCGGCGATTTTGTCGCTGTTATACCCCGGCAGCCAGCTTTCCGGCGCAATCAAAGCGGCGGCACCGAAAGCCCCCGCAGCCCGCAGAGCAGGGCGCAGCGCGGCTAGGCCCGCCTGAACATCAGACGCGGGCGAATGGGCTTGAAACAGGGCAAGACGAAGGGGGGACATGGCGGCTCCGACAATTTTGCGCATCATGCCAAGCCGCCGCGCCATTGTCACGCGGCCCAGGTGGTTGACTTTTTGCGGGTGGTTTTGACACTTGGGCAAAAGGTTTGTGAGGTTGCCCGTGTCAGATGCCGAAACTGCGCCAAAGCCCGGCCATGTGCTGATTTCCAGCATGAAGGACGAAGGCCCGTTCATTTTGGAATGGGTGGCGCATCATCTGGTTCTGGGCTTTGACAAGATTATCGTTGCATCGAATGATTGTCGTGACGGTACCGATCGCCTTTTGGCGGCAATGGATGCCGCAGGCTATATCAGCCACGTTCCGAACAAATTGAAACCCGGCGAAATTCCGCAACACGCCGGATATGAAAAGATCCGCCGTCAACACCGCATTGATGACGCAAATTGGCTGATGATGCTGGATGCGGATGAGTTTTTGAACGTGCATATCGGCGGCCATCGCGTTGCCGATCTGACCGCACGCGCCGAGTCTGATGTTGATGTGATCGCGTTGAACGGGATGTTTTTTACCAGCCAGCCCGAGCTCAACTGGAAGCCCGGTCGCGTTTGTCCGTTGTTTCAAAAGCGCATTGCCATTCGGCACAAGGCCAATGCGGCGCTAAAAACCCTGACGCGGGCTCCGGCGCGGTTTCGCGGCATTCACAACCACCACATGGTGGGGTTCAAAGGCACCGACCCGCTGAACGTGCTGTGGGCCGATGGCACCCGTAGCCAGACCAAGCCCGATGTGCCGCTGTGGCGGCAATTGCGCAATGGCGACATTCAGACGGTGTCGCATCGGTTGGCGCAATATAATCATTATGGTTTGAAAACCTGGGACAGTTTTCGACTGCGGCAAGATCGAGGGCGTGGCGCGGTGCCCGAAACCAACGCCGAAACCGCGCGCCACACCGACGACTACTATACCGAACGCAACATCGCTGCCGGAAACGATAGTAGTGTTTTACGCTATGATGCGCAGGTGACGGCGCTGATGACTGACATGCTGGAAGACAAAAAGATCAAGCGCCGGCAGCGGATCAGCGAAGAGTTGTATGCGGATCTTGTGGCGCCATATCGGCGCTAGGTCCTGGCCGCGCTGACGAGTGTTGGTTTCGCAGACACCGGTCCGATTTGGCTTTGGCGCGCTGTCATCGAAACCTCACGCAGGCACAATATGTTTGTCAGGGCGCGCAAAAAATGAATCGCAACTCAGGGTTGTTGTTGGGGGTGATTCTTGCAGGCTATCGGCCGATCCGACGTGTTGGTTCTTAAGCCGACTTGTAAAGACGGAAGGGCAGGAGTCAGCATCTGAAACGAGCCTTAAATATAAATGCGCCAAATGATCGGCGGTCTTGTTTAATGGTTGCTCGTTAAGCTAACGGACAGAGATAGGTTCAAAAAATTGGCAAACCGCAAAGGCTATAGCAGGTTGGTGCTGGAAAAGCTTGCAACGGGCAGTTTTTCCAAACATAGCTGCGGTCATAACAAATCGGAAATTTTATGATGATAACGCCAGTGCTTTTGTGTGGTGGTTCCGGGACCCGGCTTTGGCCACTTTCTCGCAAGAGTTACCCCAAGCAATTCGTGCCGCTGACCGGTGAAAGAAGCCTGTTCACCTTGTCGGCAGAACGGTTGACTGGTCCGGGCTTCGCTGCCCCTGTGGTGGTTACTGGTGCTGATTTTCGTTTTGTGGTGACAGAGCAGTTGCAGCAGGCTGGTATTGATCCGGGTGCGATCCTGATCGAACCAGAGGCACGCAATACCGCGCCTGCCGTGCTTGCTGCGGTTTTGCACATTGCCGCGACGGACCCCGATGCGGTGATCCTTGTGGCACCGTCTGACCATGTGATTTCGGATTCCGTCGCGTTTCGCGCCGCTGTCGAACGCGGCGTGCGCGCTGCGCGTGCCGGTCGCATTGTGACTTTTGGTATTCGCCCAACCCATCCGGAAACCGGCTATGGTTGGCTGGAGCTTGCGCAACCCGCTGCCGACAATGCTGTGCCATTGACCCGTTTTGTCGAAAAACCCGATCTAGCTTCGGCGCAAACCATGCTGGCTGCAGGC
>JAHEDL010000209.1 GCA_024641255.1 Pseudorhodobacter sp. | reverse complement strand
AAACAGCACAGCCCCGTGGTGACCCACGGGGCGTGCATCCTCCCGATAACGCGACGAGGGGCCTCCTCTCCCATCGCCGCACGGGTATTTGTTAGGGCTAACGTGCTTCCCTTGCGGCAGCTTTGCCCAGCAATTGTGAACCTGTCAACAATGTTGTCACAGCGCCGTCATATTAGGCAGCGGCGATCATCTCTGCCTGTTTCACAATCACTTCCGCCTGCTTGATCGAAGCGATGTCAACCAACCGGCCCTTGAACACCGTGGCCCCTTCGCCACGGGCTTTTGCCGCATCCATCGCCGCCAAAATCTCGCGCGCTTCAGCCACTGAGGCGGCACTTGGCGTGAATACCTCGTTGCTGAGCGCGACCTGCTTGGGGTGAATCGCCCATTTGCCAACCATGCCCAGGGTGGCCGACCGCCGCGCCTGCGCACGGAAGCCTTCATCGTCAGAAAAGTCGCCAAACGGCCCGTCTACCGGCAAGATGCCATGGGTGCGGCAGGCCGCCACGATCGCCGCCTGCGCCCAATGCCACGGGTCGGACCAATGCTTAACCCCTTCGCGCAGCATGTAATAATTCTCCTGCGTGCCGCCGATGCCGGTGGTCTGCATGCCCATGCTGGCGGCAAAATCGGCCGCGCCAAGGCTCATGGCCTGCAAGCGCGGGCTGCTGGCCGCAATCTCTTCCACATGCGCGATTCCGGCAGCTGACTCGATGATAACCTCAAACGAAATCGGCTTGCTGCGCCCCTTGGCCCGCTCAATCGCTGTAACAAGCGCATCCACCGCATAGACATCCGCCGCGCAGCCAACCTTCGGGATCATGATCTGATCCAGTCGGTCGCCCGCCTGCTCCAACAAATCCACCACGTCACGATACCAGAACGGCGTATCCAACCCGTTGATCCGCACCGACAGGGTCTTCTTGCCCCAATCCACCGTGTTGATCGCCGTGATGATATTTGCCCGCGCCTGATCCTTGTCCGACGGTGCCACCGAATCCTCCAGATCAAGGTTGATCACATCCGCCGCCGACGCCGCCATCTTTTCAAACAGCGCAGGCCGCGATCCCGGCCCGAACAGCTGACACCGATTCGGACGCGCAGGAGGGGCAGGTTGCAGACGGAAGGACATAGTCAGCCTCGCAAGTATGTTTCGAAAACCATTGCCAATTAGGTAGATTATTGCGCGCGCACTCGCAAGCTTTATTCGCAGCCGCAGCATTGCCTCTGCAGCACCGCAGCTTCACATTGGTCTAAATATCCCCGCCGGAGGCTCTGGCTTTGGCCGCAGATGCCTCCGGCGGGGATATTTAGACCAATGTGAAAGCCGATCTTGCGAATTGCATAAACGGCGGCGGATCAGGCCCTTGTCGGCAGCGCCGAAAGCCGCAAGGGTCGCGGTGCATTCCAACCAGAGATCGCCATGATCACCGTCACCGCCGACACTTTCCCGCTTGCCCAAACCTTTACCATTTCGCGCGGATCGAAAACCCACGCCCATGTGCTGACAGTGCGGGTCAGCCGGGGCGGCGTCACTGGTTGGGCCGAATGTGTGCCCTATCCGCGCTATGGCGACACGCTGGAACGCGTGGTCGCGCAAATCAGCGCGCTGCCCGAAGGCATCACACGTGAAGCGGTGCAAACCGCGCTGCCCGCCGGTTCGGCGCGCAACGCCGTAGATTGTGCGCTGTGGGATCTGGCGGCAAAGACCAGCGGTCGGCCGGTTTGGCAGTTGGCAGGGTTGGCCGCGCCAAAACCGGTGCGCATCGCCTATACCCTGTCGCTGAACAGCCCCGAGGTGATGCGCGCCGAAGCGGCCAAACATGCGCATCGGCCATTGTTGAAGATCAAGCTTGGCACCCCCGAAGATATGCCCCGGTTGGAAGCCGTGCGGGCGGGCGCCCCGAAGTCGACGCTGATTATCGACGCCAACGAAGGTTGGACGCCGGAAATCTACGCCGATCTGGCACCGCATCTGATCCGGCTGGGGGTGGCGTTGGTCGAACAGCCCTTGCCGCAAGGGGCCGATGACATGCTGGCCGAAATCGCGCGGCCCTTGCCGGTGGCAGCGGACGAATCCGCGCATGATGCTGCCAGCCTTGCTGCGTTGCAGGGCAAATATGACGTGATCAACCTGAAACTGGACAAGACTGGCGGCCTGACCGAAGCCCTGCGCGCCCGCGCCGAGGCAGAGCGTCTGGGCTTCAAGCTGATGGTCGGCTGTATGGTCGGCAGCAGTCTTGCGATGGCGCCTGCGGTGCTTCTGGCGCAAGGGGCCGCGTTCTGTGATCTTGACGGCCCGCTTCTGTTGGCCCAAGACCGCGTCAACCCCCTGCACTATGACGAAGCAGGAGTTCACCCGCCGATTGCGGCCTTGTGGGGATAGATCATGACCAGAACCGTTTACCTGAATGGCGCGTACCTGCCGGAAACCGAAGCCAAGGTTTCCATCTTTGACCGTGGCTTCCTGATGGCCGATGGCGTTTACGAAGTCACTTCGGTGCTGGGCGGCAAGCTGATTGATTTCGGCGGCCACTGCGTGCGCTTGGCGCGCAGCCTGTCGGAATTGGAAATGCAAAACCCACATAGCGAAGCCGAATGGCTGGCGATCCACCGTGAACTGGTGCAGCTGAACGGCATCACTGACGGGATGATTTATCTGCAAGTCACCCGCGGCAACCCCGGCGACCGCGACTTTGCTTACCCTTCGGCCGATACCAAGCCGACCGTGGTGCTGTTTACCCAAGACAAGCCGGGTCTGGCCGAAAACCCCGCCGCCAAAACCGGCTGGCGCGTGATTTCGGTGCCGGATGTGCGCTGGGGCCGCCGTGACATCAAGACCGTGCAGCTGCTTTACCCGTCGATGGCCAAGATGATGGCCAAGAAGGCTGGCGTTGATGACAGCTGGTTCGTCGAAGACGGCGTGGTGACCGAAGGCACCTCGAACAACGCCTATATCGTCAAGGGCAACAAGATCATCACCCGTCAGCTTAGCCACGACATTCTGCACGGCATCACCCGCGCCGCCGTGCTGCGCTTTGCCGTCGAGGCGCAGATGGAGGTTGAAGAACGCCCCTTCACCATCGCCGAAGCCCAAGGCGCGGACGAAGCCTTCATCACCTCGGCTTCGGCCTTTGTGATGCCGGTTGTGGAAATTGACGGCGCGTCGGTTGGCAGCGGCAAAGTTGGTGCCGTGGTGCCGCGTCTCCGCGAAATCTATCTGGACGAAATGCGCAAAGCCGCAATCTGATCCCATCGATCAATCGGCGCGCTTGGGCAGCCCGAGCGCGCCGAAAGCGTTAGTTTTGATACAGCGTCACCTGTGAAACATCAAAATTACTGGGGTTTTGCAGGTTGGCCAGCGTGATGGTCTGCACCGGGTCAAGATTGTTTTCCAACCCAAGCATGACATTCCCGGTCACCGCATCGGTCTGTGCGAACAGCGTCCAGTTGGCCAGATCTGCCACCGTTTCATCGACATGCAGCTCCAGACTGTCCTGACTGCCATCGTAATCTGCGACATCAACCGCCTGATGGTCATCGCGTTCGTCATAGACAACGAACATATCGTTGCCGCTGCCGCCCGCCAAGCTATCGCCATCATCGCCAACCACCAAGTCGTCGCCCGCGCCGCCGGAAATGGTGTCATCGCCCAATTGGCCCAGCTGATAGGCGTCAACAGACACGCCATCATCGACCCAGCTTAGGTCGTTGCCCGCGCCCAGATCGATCAGGTCATTGCCTGCGTCGCCCAGCACCAGATCATCACCGCGCCCACCAACGAATCGGCGCCCTCGCTGCCATCAACGGTTTGGTCATCATCACCGCCGCCGCCATCCGATCCGCCGATAAAGGCAAAGGCGACCATGGGCAGGGCGAACAAAAGCAACAATTCCATATCAAATCTCTTTCATTCGTAAACCGTTTCGCCCCGTCGCGCCTAATTTCGCTTAGGGCCGCCACAGCGCGCCAACGCGGCGGCTGATCAGGTGGTGAAGGCTACGGTCGGGGGGCGCTGCGCAGGCACAATGGCCCTGCACCGCCCGCTGCAAATGCAATTCCGGCCATCGCCCACCTAACCAGATAAAACTTGTCTAATTGGATAGGCTTGCAACCAAACCGTCAACCCAATTGGGAAAACCCACCGCACCGCCGGAACAATCGCGATCCAAGACCCCCGGTTGTTTCCGCGTGCGGTGCAATCTTACAGACCAGACAGCACCTGCGACAGAATCGGCGCCAGCCGCGCCGCCCATGCCTGCTGTTGCTCTGGCGTTGCAATCAGGTCATTGCGCAACTCGATCAAGGTGTTGTGCCGCCCCGGTTGCAGCGCATGGCGGTCAATCGCATCGCCGGGC
>JAHEDL010000207.1 GCA_024641255.1 Pseudorhodobacter sp. | reverse complement strand
TCTTTGCCAGCATATCGGCGGCATCCGGCGCGCGCGCCAGCATCTCCACCACCGCATCCGCGCCTTCGCCATCCGCCACAATCAGATGCGCCGACCCCGGCGCTGCCTCCAGCACGCCGTAAACCGGGCGGCTTTTGATCGAAGGCTCGAACACTGTTTTCGTCATCGTTGTCAGACCCTTATTCCCCGCAGTTCGCTCGTCGTCTTCATCTTGGTCTAAATATCCCCGCCGGAGGCTCCGCCGCATCTGGCAAGCACCCCCGGCAGGCTGGATCGCAACCGCGTTCCAGCCCGGATATTTTTGTCAAAAGACGCTTAGCCCTTGGCGGTGCGGCGCTTCTTGTCGGGGTCGAAGAACGGCATCGAATGCGTGGTGGCGGCAATCGGGCCATGGGTGCCGCAACGCACCTCCAGCTTGGTGCCATTGTTGGCGCAATCCACCGGCAGACGGGCGATGGCGATCGTCCAGTCGTTCAGCGGCGAATACATCGCTTGCGTCACAACGCCGACCTTCTTGCCATCCTTGAACACCGGCGCGCCGTTGCCGGGCACGTTCTTGCCTTCCAGCTTTAGCCCCCAGATCTTGAAACGCTCGCGCCCCTTCAGGCGGTAATGCTCTTCGGCGCCACGGAAGCCAACCTTGCCGGGGGATACGGTGAAATCCAGCCCCAATTCCCACAGCGTATCGCCCGGACCTTCATTGTCGAACGGATACATTTCCGAATTGTCGAACGGGAAGAACAGCAGATAGCTTTCGGTGCGCAGCATATCCAGCGTGGTAAAGCGGCACGGGATGATGCCCATGTCTTTGCCTTCTTCCAGAATGCGGTCCCAGATCATGCCAGCATCCTGGCCCCGGCAGAACAGCTCGTAGCCGCGCTCGCCGGTATAGCCGGTGCGCGAAATCATCACCGGCTTGCCGAACAGGCTCGTCTGCATATGGCTGAAATAGCCAAGCTGGCGAATGCCTTCGACATGACGCTCCAGATAATCCACCGCCATCGGCCCTTGCAGCGACAGATCGTGCAGGTTGTCGTCAAAGCGGATCGCCACGTCGCGGCCCGTCGCCGCCATCGTCAGCTGCTCATGCGCGCCGCCCGACCCATGCACCACCATGAAGGCGTTCGGGCCGGTGCGATAGATCACGCAGTCATCCACGAATTTGCCCGCATCGTTCAGCATACAGGCGTAAACCGACCGGCCCGGCATCAGCTTTTCGATGTTGCGGGTGGTGGCGCGTTCGATCACATGGCTGGCGGCCGGTCCGGTGATATGCACCTTCTTCAGCCCCGACACATCCATCAACCCGGCCTTGGTGCGGATCGCCATATATTCGGCATCCGGGTCACCATCATAAGACCAGGCCGTGCCCATGCCCGACCAATCTTCAAGGTTCGACCCAAGCGCACGATGACGGTCGCCAAGCGTCGAGAATCTCCAGGAATTCGTCATGTTTGTCCCCCCTGTGGACCTATTTTCTGCCGACAGTCTGAAATCAATAATTCCCGAAATCAACCTTCTTGTGCAAAAAGTTTTCCTCTCAGGGAAAGAATTCGCGCATTTCCGCCGCATCGGTCGGGAATGAACAGCAATTAGGCAAAACTGCACCCGGCCATGAAAAAGGGCGACCCGAAGGCCGCCCCTTTGTCTTTGTTTCGCTGCGACTCAGGCGGGAAGCTGGAAGAACCAGTTCGCCCACAGCACCACGCCCGCACCGGCGACCAGCGTCAGGTAGGGCAGCATGCCCGCCTTGCGCGGCCCCAGATCGCCGTGATCCGACAGACCCAGATCTTCCATCGCTTCTTTCGGGAAATGGCCCTTGTCCTGCACATAATGGCGGAACCAGAACACCGGAATGATCAGCGCGGCAAATACCAACCCCGACCACAGCGCGTTTTCATAGCCCCAGACTTTCGCCCCCGCACCAAGGAACAGCGCGTTCACAAAAGCCAACAGCGTGTTGACGCCAATCAGCCAGCTTGGCGCTTTCCACGGCCGCTCCATATGGCCCGAATCGATGCGGTGGATCCAGCCGGCGTTCAGGTTCAAGAAGTTGAACATGATGTAGCCGACGTTGGAAATCGCCAGCACATAGAAGTAACCGCCCACATCCGATGCCAAAGCCAGCAGGATCAGGTTGAAGGCAAAGTCCGTCCACATCGCCCCGGTCGGCGCGCCATGAGCGTTGGTTTTGCTCAGATACTTCGGCAGCCAACCATCGCGCGACCCTTGATACAGCGTGCGCGAAGATCCGGCCATCGCGGTCATGATCGCCAGGAACAGCGCCAGAATCATCAAGATCACGAAAATCTGGATGAACACCGGGTTCGACCCAAGCATAGCGCCCAAAGCCGCACCCACGCCGGTGCCGTCAACGATACCGGGCGCCAACATGCCGCCCAGACCCAGAACGCCCTGGAACGAGAACGGGATCAGGAAGAAGAACACGATGCACAAAAGGCCCGAAAAGAAGATCGCCTTGAACGTATCGCGCTTGGGGTCTTTCAGTTCTGACGTGTAGCAGACAGCGGTTTCAAAGCCGTAGGTCGACCACGCCGCAATATACATCCCGCCCAAGAACAGCGTCCAACCGCCAACGCTCCAGTCGCCATTCACGCCCGAATAGGACGCGGTCGGCGGCACGATGCCGGTGACGTTCATGGTGTTGATCTCGCCGGTCAGGATCGGGATCAAACCCACCAACAGCAGCGGCACCAGCACGATCACCGCCAGCACCTTTTGCGCCGATGCGGTGGCGGCAATGCCACGGTGTTGAATGGCCAGCATGATCAGCATCAGCACGGCGCCAATCACGAAGGTCGAGTTAAAATGCAGCACGCCAAGGCCGGGGATGTTCAGCGCATAGGCTTCCCAAACGCGGAACGCCGGGGTCAGCGCCGCAACGCCATCGGCGGTTGCCACCGCGGTGATCGCGTCGGTCGGCGCGGTGCCTGCGTTTGCCGCAATGTAATCGACCACCGATTGCGTGGTGGCGGTGTATTCGGCCAGATGCGCCGCAACCCACTGCACCACGGCCGCACTGTCAGCCGCAGGGATCGGGAACAACGAGTTCAGAATATACCCGGCCGCAATCGCGCAGCCCAAGGACAGCACCGGCGACCAGGCGAACCAGTTGCACCACACCGAAAGCGGCGCGATCAGCTTTGAATAGCGCAGCCACGCCGTCGCCCCGTAAACCGAGGTGCCGCCCGACTTGTTGCCAAACATGCCCGCCATTTCGGCGTAGGTGAAGCTTTGCGAAAAGCCCATGATCATCGACAGGATCCAGACCACGAAGGCAGCTTGCCCCGCTACGCCCGCAATACCGCCAATCGAGAACAGCACCAGCGGCGGCACACCGGCCGCGACCCAGAAGGCGCCCTTCCAATTCAGCGTGCGATGAAGTTCGCCCGCCTTGCTTTCGGTAGACATCAATATTCTCCGTTTTCCCTGTTGCTGCCCGCCCCTTTTGCGGGGCGGATCTTTGGTTGTTTCCGAAGTGCAGCATGTGACACCCCGCCGCAGGCGCAAAGCAATATTTCGCCTACAGGGAATAAATTTTTACTTTTGGTCGCAAATGGGGTTTGATTCTGCCGAATTCGACAGGGAAAATGCCGCCAAATTGGGCGTCTAGCTGCGGGCTGCGTGCCGCCACAGTTCGAATCGAACGCGGGCGGTCTTGTAGGCGTCAAGGATCGCCAACGCCCACACAAACAATCCACCCGCCAGTTTGCCCACAATCGACACATCGAGTGCCGCGGTTTTCAGGGTGAAACCGCCCAGCAGCAGAATGAAGAACACAAACACCAAACCGCGCACCGGCTGGCGGTTGATCACCTGACCAGAGCCGGGAAGTACAACGGCGGCAGCCAGAACAAGACGTGGGTTGGTCGGGCGGGGCAGGGCGGCAGGCATCGGCTATTCCTTTGCAAGTTCAGCGGTCAGATCGGCCTGCAAATCGCGCAAAGCGCCAATCAGCGGCAGCAGCGTGGCACGGGGCAGCGCAGTTGCCCCCATTTCGGCATCGCGGAACAACAGATAGCGGGTGCGGTCGGCCTCTTCGATCAACCAGACAATGCGCAGCCCTTTGGGCGAAATCACCACCTCTTTCAGCCGGTCGGGGTTCAACCCCGCCACATGCCGCGCCACCAGCGCCGCGTCGGGTAAAGCCAGCCGATCATCGGTGCGGATCACGCAATCGGGCGGAAATCCCGCCGGGGTGGCAATTTGCTGCGGCAGTTTGCTGTGGTTGGTAAACGGTTCGGTGCCCATCGGGCGCATCAACATATCCAGCGTCGCGCGCAGTGGCAGCGGCTCTGGCAACGTCACCAGCAGCCAAAGGGCTGGCAGTTTGCGAAA
>JAHEDL010000203.1 GCA_024641255.1 Pseudorhodobacter sp. | reverse complement strand
CCCGCTGCGCACGGCCCTGCTGGCGGATCTGCCGGGGCTGATTGCCGATTTTCAGGCGATGCGTGCCGCCGAAGGTGCCGCGTTGAATACCGTAATCGCGACACAGCTTGACCGCATTGCCGATCTGGCCACCGCCGCCGCAACCGAGGCCACCGCCCGCCGCGACACCGCCGCGATAACTCTGCGCGACTCGTTGGCGCGGGTGATGGCAAACGCCGAAGGCGTTGATGAAACCCGTTTGGCGCAAGAACTTGCGATGATCGCGGTGAAAAATGATGTCACCGAAGAGCTTGATCGTCTGGCCGCCCATGTCGATGCCGCCCGCGCCTTGCTGGCCGAACCCGGGCAAGTTGGTCGTAAATTCGATTTTCTCATGCAGGAATTCATGCGCGAGGCGAACACGCTCTGTTCCAAATCGCAATCCTTGGCGCTGACCCGCATCGGACTTGACCTTAAGACCGTCATAGATCAGATGCGCGAACAGGTTCAAAACGTGGAATAACTCATGACGCGCCGTGGTCTTTTGCTGATCCTTTCCTCTCCCTCCGGGGCGGGAAAATCGACGTTGGCACGCAAATTGATGACATGGGATCCTTCGATCCGGTTTTCGGTGTCGGCCACCACCCGACAGCCGCGACCGGGCGAAGAAGACGGGCGCGAATATTATTTCCGCAGCCGCGATGCCTTTGAAACCATGGTGAAAACCGGCGATATGCTGGAACATGCCGAGGTGTTCGGCAATTTCTACGGCTCGCCGAAAGCCCCGGTCGAAGCAGCAATGTTGGACGGTCGCGACACCTTGTTTGATATCGATTGGCAGGGCGGCCAGCAGATCCGCAATTCTTCCCTTGGCCGCGATGTGGTGTCGATTTTCATCTTGCCGCCATCCATTGCCGAACTGGAACAGCGCCTGCGCAGCCGCGCGCAAGACAGTGACGAAGTGATCGCCGGTCGCATGGCAAAATCGCGTGACGAGATCAGCCATTGGGCCGAATATGATTATGTGATTGTTAACCGCGACATTGATACATCCTTCGCAGAGCTTACAACCATCTTGCAAGCCGAACGCCTGCGTCGTGACCGCCAACCACAGTTGACCGATTTCGTGCGCAGCCTGAACCGCGAGTTTGAAACCAGATGATCTATTCGCTCGACGCCATTTCGCCCGAAATCCACAAATCGGCATGGGTTGCCGATACCGCCGTGGTCTTGGGCAAAGTGGTCCTGGAAAAAGATTCAAGCATCTGGTTCGGCGCGGTGTTGCGCGGCGATAACGACCAGATCCGCGTTGGCCGTGGGTCGAACGTGCAAGAAAACTGCGTGCTGCACACTGACTCCGGCTATCCGCTGCGCATCGGCAACAACTGCACCATCGGCCACAAGGCCATGCTGCACGGCTGCACCATTGGCGAAGGCTCGTTGATCGGCATGGGTGCTACCGTATTGAACGGTGCCAAGATCGGCAAAGGCTGCCTGATCGGGGCAGGGGCGTTGATCACCGAAGGCAAGGTTATTCCCGACGGGTCTTTGGTGATGGGCGCGCCCGGAAAAATCGTGCGCGAACTTGATGAAGAGGCGCGCGAAAGGCTGCTGGGGTCTGCCCGCATCTATATCGCCAACGCCAAACGCTTCGGCAAAGGTCTGAAGCTTTTAAGCTAACCTGCTGATCCAGAGCCGGAAAATGAAAAGGGGGCCAAGCGGCCCCCTGTTTTGGCGTGGTCGTGATCGACCTTTGGAATTCTGGCTTAGCCCCACACAGCCTTGCGGGCGATGCTGGCGGCATCCTCGGGGAAAATGCCCAGATCAAGGGCCACCCGGCGCGGCATTCCGGCGATCTCGTCGCGGGTGCGGCGGTACAGCGCGCGTTTTGCAGCGGCGTCACGAAGTTGGGCGATAATGGTTTTCATGGTCGTTCCTTTCATCCTGCGATGACTTGGCCCGGATGGCTTCGTCCCTGTCGCATGAGTTGAATATGGGAAAACCGTTAGCGCAAACAACGGACAATGCTGCGGTGCGGCTATGCGCATATTGCATAGCTTGTGCAAAATTGCCGTAACTCATTTGAAATCCAAATGAAAAAAGGCGCCCGAAGGCGCCTTTTTACGTCGATTTGCGGCAGTTAAATCAGCTTGCCCATCGCAACAGCGGTGTCGGCCATCCGGTTCGAGAAGCCCCACTCGTTGTCGTACCAGCTGAGAATCCGCACCATCGTGCCATCCATCACCTTGGTTTGGTCCATGTGGAAGATGCTGGAATGCGGGTCGTGGTTGAAATCCGACGACACGTTCGGCTGATCGGTGAAGCCCAAAATCCCCTTCAGCGCGCCATTGGCCGCCGCGCGGATCGCATCGTTCACTTCGGCCACGGTGGTTGCACGGCTGGCTTCGAACACCAGATCGACAACCGATACGTTCGGCGTCGGCACGCGAATCGCAACGCCGTCCAGCTTGCCTTTCAGTTCCGGCAGCACCAGACCCACGGCTTTCGCAGCTCCGGTCGAGGTCGGGATCATGCTCAGCGCGGCCGCGCGGGCGCGATACAGGTCTTTGTGCATCGTATCCAGCGTCGGCTGGTCGCCGGTATAGCTGTGAATGGTGGTCATGAAGCCTTTGCTGATGCCAATCGCGTCATTCAGCACTTTCGCCACCGGCGACAGGCAGTTGGTGGTGCAAGATGCGTTCGAAACCACCAGATCGTCTTTGGTAAGCGTGGTATGGTTCACACCGTAAACAATTGTTTTGTCTGCGCCATCGCCGGGGGCCGAGATCAGCACGCGCTTGGCACCGTTTTCAAGGTGTGCCAGGCACTTTTCCTTCGAGGTGAAAATCCCGGTGCATTCCAGCACAACGTCCACATCGCCCCAAGGCAGGTCGGCAGGGTTGCGCAGCGCCGTCACGCGGATCGGGCCACGGCCCACATCAATGGTGTCGGCGGTGGTGGTCACGGTTGCCGGAAACCGGCCATGCACCGAATCAAAGCGCAGCAAATGCGCGTTGGTTTCGACCGGGCCAAGGTCGTTGATCGCGATCACTTCGATATCGGTGCGGCCCGATTCGATGATCCCACGCAATACGTTGCGGCCGATCCGGCCAAATCCGTTGATAGCGACTTTGACGGTCATGAAACCCTCCTGAGGCGGCGCGACTCACGCGCAAATTGCTAGCGCTAACATCACGAAACCAGCAGAAGATTCAACGGCAAAGCCAACAGTTTACCGCCAGACAGCAATATATTCGATAAGATCGCTTAGTTTGCGTAGCAAAAACACCATAGCATGACCGCCGTTTAATGCCACATCGGCAATAACGGCAGCCACGATCAACAGCGCAAGGATTACGGCGATGCGGTCTGTCACGACCCCTCCGGTTATTGGAGGAGCCGCCCCATCACGCCAGCCACGTCGGCCATACGGCAGGAAAAGCCCCATTCGTTGTCATACCATGCCAAGACGCGAACCGAACGGCCCACCACTTTGGTCTGGTCTGGGGCAAAGATAGACGAATAGGGCGTGTGATTGAAGTCGATAGAAACCTTCGGCTCTGGGTCATAAGACATTACCATGCCCATATAGCCCGCAGCGGCTTCGCGCACGATTTCGTTCACCTCGGCCACCGTCACCGATTTCTTGGCAATAAAGGTCAGGTCGACGGCCGATACGTTCGGCGTCGGCACCCGAATCGACGACCCATCCAGCAAACCCGCCAGTTCTGGCAGTACTTCGCCAATGGCCTTGCCCGCCCCGGTCGAGGTCGGAATCATCGCCATTGCCGCCGCACGGGCGCGGTAAAGGTCTTTGTGACGACGGTCCAGCGTCGGCTGGTCGCCGGTATAGGAATGGATCGTGGTCATGATCCCGCTTTCAATGCCGATGCTGTCGTTCAGCACCTTTGCCAGCGGGGCAAGGCAGTTGGTGGTGCAAGACGCGTTGGACACCACATGATGGTCGGCGGTCAGGCCGCGATGGTTCACGCCGTAAACCACCGTCATATCGGCGCGCTTGGCGGGGGCCGATACCAGCACGCGTTTGGCTCCACGCCCCAGATGCACCGCCGCCTTGTCGCGGTCGTTGAACTTGCCAGTGCATTCCAGCACCACGTCAACTCCCTCCCAATCCAGCTCGTCGGGGTTGTAGGTCGACATCACCCGCATCGGGCCGCGCCCCAGATCCAGCTCGTTGCCGGTCACTTTCACCAGGCCGGGGAAGCGGCCATGCACCGAGTCGTATTTCAGCAAATGCGCGTTTGTTTCGATCGGCCCGGTCGCGTTGATCGCCACCACCTGCACGTCGTTGCGCGCCGATTCCGCAATATGCGCCAGTGTGCAGCGCCCGATGCGACCAAACCCGTTGATACCAATCGTGATCA
>JAHEDL010000200.1 GCA_024641255.1 Pseudorhodobacter sp. | reverse complement strand
CCCAGACCATGTCTCTGATGACCCCACTATCGTAGCGCAGACGGTAGCAGATTGCGGCCTGCAGATCAGCGGCCTTGCCATGCGCTATTATACCAACCCAGCCTACAAACGTGGCGCGTTCACCAACCCAGACGCAAGCGTGCGGCGCGAGGCAATCGATCTGACCAAGCGCGGCATTGACGCCGCCCGCGCGATGGGCGCGCCGATGATGACCTTGTGGATGGGCCAAGACGGCTATGACTATGCCTTCCAGTGTGACTATCCCGCACTGTGGGAAGCAGAGCTCGCGGGCATTGCAGAAGTGGCCGCGCATGACCCTGACTGCATGATCTCAATCGAATATAAGCCCAATGAACCAAGATCTTACTCGGTTCTTCCCGATGCGGCGACAACGCTGCTTGCCATCGCACAGGTTGGGGCCGCGAACCTTGGCGTAACGCTTGATTTCGCCCATTCGCTTTATGCAGATGAGCAGCCCGCCTTTGCCGCTGCATTGATTATGCGGTCTAGCAAGCTGCTGGGAATGCACCTGAACGATGGCTATTCAAAGCGCGACGATGGTTTGATGGTGGCATCGGTTCACGAACAAGCAACGCTTGAACTGCTGCGCGAAGTGAAGCGCGGCGGCTATGATGGCGCGATTTATTTCGACACGTTCCCGGACGCGTCAGGCCTTGATCCTGTCGCGGAATGCGCCGCGAACATCCGCACCGTTCGGCGCATGCTGGCTGCCGCCGACCGTATGGAAGGCGACAACCGGCTGGCCGACGCGCAAGCGCACCAAGATCCCGTAATCGCACAAGAGATTGCGCGCCGGGCTTTGGCGGAGGTCGTTCGCCAAGACTAAAACTTCACTGTTATATATCATTTCGTGTTGAAAGGGAGGAAACCAATGCAACACTTTCTGAAAGGCGCCCTGACCGTTGGCGCATTCGCGCTGACTTTGGGCATGGCCCACGCGCAAGATCTGGCACCGCTGAATTCGGACTCGGAGCCGGATCGCATGGATTGGTCAGAGCTTGAGGCCAAATTCGGCGCCCTGCCCGCCCCGGCGGCTGGCACCAAGGTTGGTGGCGTTTCGAAGACGCTGACCAATGAATACTGGCGCTCGCTTGGCCAAGGGTATCAAAACGTCGCCGACAAACTGGGCCTGACTTTTGTTTACCAAGCCGCACAGAACGAAGGTGACCAGCTGGGTCAGCTTTCGATCGCAGAAGACCTGATCAACCAAGGCTTCGGCGCCCTGCTGTTCTCGCCGCAAAGCGACGCCAACCTGGTTCCGGCGGTTGAAAAGGCCAAAGCTGCGGGCATTCCGGTGCTGAACGTCAATGACGCAGTGATCCCGTCGGCCGAGCATTATGTCGGCAACGTGCAGAAAGACAACGGCGTTCGCGTTGCGCAATGGTTCATCGACAACCGCCCCGATGGTGGCAAAGTTGCGGTGATCGAAGGTCAACCGGGCGTTTACGCTGCTGGTCAGCGCACCGCTGGTTTTACCGAAACCATCAACGCAAGCGGCAAGTTTGAAGTTGTTGCTTCGGTTCCCGCCAACTGGAGCCGCGAAGAAGCGTTCAACGCCGCGACCACCATTCTGCAACAATACCCTGACCTGACCGGCTTTTACGCAAACAACGATGGCATGGCCTTGGGTGTGGTTGAGGCTGTTAAAGCCGCTGGCAAGCAAGAAACGGTTGCCGTGTTCGGCACCGACGGTGTGTCTGACGCCTATGCCGCGATCAAGGCTGGCGATCTGACCGGCACCGTTGACAGCTTCCCGGTGCTGACCGGCGAAATCGCGATGGAAGTCGCCTTGCGCCTGATGGCTGGTCAAGCATTGCCGCGCGTGGTTGCAACGCCGCAAGCGCTGATCACCAAAGACAATGTTGACACCTACGCCACCACCGACATCGCCGCGCTGCGCGCCGCTTTGACCGCGAAGTAAGGCACCCCGCGACCCGCGCACGCTCCCTGTGCGGGTCGCCCCTCTCAGACGGAACTCCCCCATGACCCCGCGTTTGGCGCTTCGTGACATCACCAAGGCCTTCTCTGGCAATACTGTTTTGCACGGCGTCGCCCTAACGGTTCAGCCCGGCGAAGTGCATGGGCTGCTGGGCGAAAACGGTGCTGGTAAATCAACCATGCTGAACATTCTGTCGGGCGTTTTGGCCCGTGACAGCGGCAGCATCGAAATTGACGGCAAAGCTGTGCAGATAACGTCGCCACGCGAGGCGACCGCCGCAGGGATCGCCATGATCCATCAAGAATTACAGCAGGTTCCAGAACTTTCTGTTGCTCAGAACATCTTTCTTGGCGCGGCCCTGCGCAAAGCTGGTGGTCTGTTCGTTGACCGCGCGGCACAAGAAGCCGAAGCGCGCGCCCTGCTCGCGCCGCTTGACGCATCAATTGATGTCAACGCACCGATCCGGTCGTTGCGGGTGGCACAACGGCAGATTGTTGAAATTGCCAAAGCGTTGCGGGCGAAAGCAAAGATCATCGCGATGGATGAACCGACATCCAGCCTGACACCGAAAGAATTCGAACGCTTGGTCGAGGTGATTGCCAAGCTAACAGCGCAGGGCGTTTCGATCATCTATGTATCGCACAAGATGGATGAAGTGTTCCGCGTTTGCACCGCAGCCACGATTTTGCGCGACGGTAGACTGATTGCACAGGTTCCAATTCCACAAACCACGATGCGCGACGTGGTTGAACTGATGGTCGGGCGCGAATTGGCGCATGCCGCGCACCGCAGCTTTGCCACCGACAAGGTCATGCTGCGCGTTCAGGGGCTAACCCGTGGCACCGCGGTGCAGGATGCAAGTTTCGATCTGCATGCGGGCGAAGTTTTGGGCATCGCCGGGCTGGTTGGTGCCGGTCGCACCGAATTGCTGCGTTTGATCGCAGGCGTCGACAAAGCCGATGCGGGCCATGTTGAGGTGGTTGGCCAACCAGCTTTGGCAAACGGGCCGCGCGCCCGGATCAAAGCAGGTCTTGGTTTGGTGCCCGAAGAACGCAAACGCGATGGCATCATTCGGCATCGGCCCGTCACCGCCAATATCGGCCTGCCAGCAATGCAAAAATGGTCGCGCGCTGGCATCATTCGCAAAGCACTGCTGAAAGCGCGGTCCGAAACGTTGATGCAAGAAGTGCGGTTGCGTCCGTTTGACGTCACCCGTCCGATTGGCAGTTTTTCTGGCGGCAATCAGCAGAAGGCGATCATTGGCCGCTGGTTGGCAACCGAAACGCAGATCTTTCTGTTCGACGAACCGACGCGGGGCATCGATGTTGGTGCAAAAGCCGAAATTTACGACCTGATCGAAAAGCTTGCCCGCGAGGGACGCGCCGTCATCGTCGTGTCTTCTGAACTACCCGAGGTGATCCGCGTGTCTGATCGCGTGCTGGTGATGCGGCAAGGCCGCATCAGTGCAACGCTTGGGCCCGCAGAAATATCCGAGGCGAACATCGCCCATAACGCCATTCCTGCCTGATCGAGGCCCCAAATGAAACGCTCCTTCCCCGTTCTGTCACAGTTGAAATTCCGCGACGCCGGAACCTTGCTGGGGCTTGTTCTGATCGGCCTAGTCTTTGCAACACTAAGTCCGACCTTTCTGACTCAGGCTAATATATTGAATATACTGCAACAATCGTCTATCAATGCCTGTATCGCCCTAGGCATGACTTTGGTGATCATCTCTGGTGGGATCGACCTTTCGGTTGGCCCGGTTGCAGCACTGTCTGGGGTGTTGGGGGCGGCGATGTTGGTCGCAGGCGTGCCAGTGCCTTTGGCCATTGCAGCGGCATTGGCGGTGGGCGTCGCTTGCGGCTTGGTAAGTGGCGCATTGATTGCTTATGGCGGCTTGCAGCCCTTCATAGTGACCTTGGGCGGCCTGTCGCTGTTCCGCGCATTGGCGCTGATATACACCGGGGGTCAGCCAATCTTTGGCCTGCCAGACGGATTTCGCGCATTCACCAACGGCAGCTTGGCCGGTGTGCCAAACCCGGTGATCATCGTGGCGATCCTTGCCATTCTTGCTTGGATCATCCTGAACAAATCGCCGCTGGGCGAATATTTCATGGCGGTCGGCGGCAATCCCGAAGCGGCACGGATCGCCGGCGTTCCGGTTACCCTGACGAAGCTGGCCGCCTATATGATCTCAGGCTTGATGGCTTCGGTGGCGGCAATGGTGCTGATTGGCAGATTGGGGGCCGCCGAACCAACTCTGGGCACGCTGTGGGAATTGGACGCAATCGCTGCCTCTGCCATCGGCGGCGCGTCACTTATGGGTGGGCGCGGATCCATCCTTGGCACTTTGATCGGCTGCATCATTCTTGGCACCTTGCGCAACGGCCTTACCCTTCTGAACGTTC
>JAHEDL010000563.1 GCA_024641255.1 Pseudorhodobacter sp. | reverse complement strand
AGCCGCAGCCTTGATCCGTCGCGTATCGTCGTCGTCACCGGCCACGGCGCCGCAGAGGTGGCAAAGTCGGCGCAAGCCTTCGATGAAGCCTGCGAAAGCGTGGTGCAAGACCCGCAACTGGGCACCGCCCACGCCGTCGCACAAGCCGCACCGCTGCTGGCCGATGCACCCGGCGATGCCATCGTGCTTTACGGCGATACCCCGTTTGTGCGCCCCGAAACCCTGCAAGCCATGCTCGATGCCCGCGCCCGCCACGCCGTCGTGGTGCTGGGGTTTCAGGCCCGCGATCCGGGCCGCTATGGCCGCCTGATTACCACCGGCGAAGACCTGCAGCGCATCGTTGAATACAAAGATGCAACAGATGAAGAACGCGCAATAACCCTTTGTAATTCTGGCGTAATCTGTGCATCAGCTAAAACGTTGTTCGATCTGGTGTCGAAGGTCGGCAACGCCAATGCCGCCGAAGAATTCTACCTGACCGACATCATCGAAATCGCCCGCGCCCAAGGCCTGTCCGCCGGTGTTGTCACCTGCGAAGAATCCGAAACTCTGGGCATCAACACCCGCGCACAACTGGCCGAAGCCGAAGCCGCCTTTCAGGCCCGCGCCCGCGCCGAAGCCCTTGAAAACGGCGTCACCCTGACTGCGCCCGAAACCGTGTTCTTCGCGCTTGATACCCACATCGGCCGCGACGCCATCATCGGCCCGAATGTGCTGTTCGGCCCCGCCGTCACCATCGAATCCGGGGCCGAGATCAAGGGCTTTTGCCACCTTGAAGGCTGCCATATCTCGCGCGGGGCAACCGTTGGCCCCTTCGCCCGCCTGCGCCCCGGTGCCGAGTTGGCCGAAGATGTGCATGTCGGCAACTTTGTCGAAATCAAGAATGCGATCCTTGATGAAGGCGTCAAGGTCGGCCACCTGACCTATATCGGCGATGCCGACATCGGCGAATTTACCAACATTGGCGCAGGCACCGTGACCTGCAACTACGACGGTGTGATGAAACATCGCACCAAAATCGGCAAACGCGCCTTCATCGGCTCTGACACCATGCTTGTCGCACCGGTGCAGATCGGCGACGATGCGCTGACCGCCTCTGGCTCGGTGATCACGCAGGATGTTCCTGCAGAAGCCTTGGCCTTGGCCCGCGCCGCGCAGATTAACAAGCCGGGCCTTGCAACCAAATTGATGGCCCGTCTCAAGGCAATTAAAGCCGCTAAAGGAAAAGCGTAAATGTGTGGAATTGTTGGTGTTCTTGGCAATCATGAAGTTGCCCCCCTGCTGGTTGAATCGCTCAAGCGGCTGGAATATCGCGGCTATGATTCTGCGGGCATCGCCACCGTCAACCACGGCAAACTTGACCGCCGCCGCGCTGTCGGCAAGCTGGTAAACCTGTCTGATCTGCTGGTGCATGACCCGTTGGCCGGCAAGGCGGGCATCGGCCACACCCGTTGGGCCACCCATGGTGCGGCCACCACCAGCAACGCCCACCCGCATCGCTCTGGCCCGGTGGCCGTGGTGCACAACGGCATCATCGAAAACTTCCGCGACCTGCGCGCCGAACTGGCCGCTGCCGGTCTTGCCTTCGAATCCGAAACCGATACCGAAACCGTGGCTCTGCTGACGCGGCTTTACATGGACCGTGGCGCCACCCCGATCGAAGCCGCGCGTCAAACCCTGAAACGCCTGCACGGCGCCTTCGCGCTGTGCTTCCTGTTCGACGGCGAAGACGATCTTTTGATCGCCGCGCGCAAAGGCTCGCCGCTGGCCATCGGCCATGGTGACGGTGAAATGTTTGTCGGCTCTGACGCCATCGCGCTGGCCCCGATGACAGACCGCATCACCTACCTTGAAGAAGGCGATTGGGCGATCATCACCCGCAACGGTGCGCAGATCTACGACGACCAAGACCGTCTGGCCAACCGCGCCGAATCCCGGATTCAGGTCGATAGCACCCGCATCGAAAAAGCCGGCTACAAGCATTTCATGGCCAAGGAAATCGCCGAACAGCCGGTGGTCATCGCCGACGCGCTGCGCCGCTATGTGCAAGGCGCGGGCCTGACCCTGCCGGATGCCGTCGATTTCACCGGCGTTGACCGCATCACCATGGTCGCCTGCGGCACCGCCAGCTATGCCTGCCACGTCGCGAAATACTGGTTCGAACAAATCGCGGGCCTGCCTTGCGACATCGACATCGCCTCGGAATTCCGCTACCGCGAGCCGCCGCTGTCCGACAAATCCTGGGCGCTGTTCGTCAGCCAATCCGGCGAAACCGCCGACACCCTGGCCGCCCTGCGCTACACCCGCGACAAGGTTGCCAAGATCGTCGCCGTGGTCAACGTGCCCACCTCGTCCATCGCCCGCGAATCCGATCTTGCGCTGCCCATCATGGCTGGCATCGAAGTTGGCGTTGCCTCGACCAAGGCCTTCAGCTGCCAACTGGTCACCCTCGCCGTGCTGGCGCTGAAAGCCGCCGTCGACCGCGGTCGGCTTGACGCCGCTGGCCTTGCGCAACACATCGCCGATCTTGCGGCGCTGCCCGGCCTGATGAACCACGCGCTCGCGCTCTCGGCGGCAATTTCCGACATCGCCGAAGATCTGGCCGAAGCCCAGGATGTGCTGTTCCTTGGGCGCGGCGCGATGTTCCCGCTGGCCTTGGAAGGCGCACTGAAACTGAAAGAAATCAGCTACATCCACGCCGAAGGTTATGCGTCGGGTGAACTGAAGCATGGCCCCATCGCCCTGATCGACAACCGCGTTCCGGTGATCGTTCTGGCCCCGCGCGACCATCTTTTCGAAAAGACCGTCTCCAACATGCAAGAGGTGATGGCCCGCAACGGCAAAGTGCTGCTGATCTCGGACGCGCAGGGCGTGGCAGAAGCCGGCATGGACTGCTGGCGCACCCTGACCATGCCCTCGGTCTCCGACGCCTTCGCCCCCATCCTCTACGCGATCCCGGCGCAACTTTTGGCCTACCACACCGCCATCGCCAAAGGCACCGATGTCGACCAACCCCGCAACCTCGCAAAATCGGTAACTGTCGAATGATCGCTGACGCCCTCGCGCAACTGAATACCTTGGCCGACCCGCAAAAAGCGGCCGAGGCGCTGGCCTACCACAAGGTAGACCGGCCCTATCTTGGCCTGAAAGTGCCGCAAATCGAAGAGCTTACCAACCAGTGGCGCGCCGATCTGTCGCTGGAAGACCGCCTGCAACTGGCGTCAGACCTGTGGGACACCAATATCCACGACGCCCGCGTCGCCGCCGCCAAACTGCTGACCCAAGCCCGCATCAAACCCGATGACACCGCCGCATGGGATCTGATCTGCCAATGGGTGCCGCAGTTTGACGCTTGGTCAATCGCCGATCACGTCAGCAAAGCCGCCGAAAAGCGTATCACCGCCGATCCGTCGCGCATCGATTCCGTCGAAGGCTGGACCACATCCGAAAACATGTGGACCCGCCGCGCCGCCCTTGTCGCCACGCTGGCCTTCACCAAGCAAAACTTTCCCAAGCAATTCGAACTCGATATCCGCGACCGCGTCTTGGGCTGGGCCGCCGGCTATTGCGATGACAAAGACTGGTTCATCCAAAAAGCCGTGGCATGGTGGCTGCGCGACCTCTCCAAACACGACCCCGCCCGCACCGCCGATTTTCTGGCCGCACATGGCGAGCGGATGAAAAAATTCGCCCGCATCGAAGCCGCACAATATCTCTGAACCAAACCGGCGGCTTCGCCCCATCCTCTTGGTGAAAATATCCTCGGGGGTGGGGCGCGGCACGCGCCCGAAGGGGGCAGACAGCCCCCTTGCTTACTCGGCCAAAACCGTCACTTCCGGCAAATCGGTCAGCGCCAACCCCAGTGCGCGAAACGCCGCCAGTGACAACAGCGCCGCCCCCGTCCCCGGCAGCAGATCAACCGCAACCGCAGCGCCATCTGCCGTCACCACGCGGCCCTTGGCCGGGCTGACCACAAGCGCGGTTTTCAGCCAAAATCCCTGCTCGGCCGGGCTGCCCAAGGCCACCACCACCGTGCCAAGCACCCGCCCGGCTGCATCCGGGGCCGCCACTGCGGCAGCCTTTTGCGCCGCCGTGCTGCCATCCAGCGCCGCGGCAGTTTGACCCGCCCCCATCGAAGGCAGCGTCATTGCGGGCGCGGCAACCTCGCGGGCCGTGCCTGGGCGCTGCAGCTTTGCCACCATGCCGCAGCCCGCCAGCGCAAAAGTCACCGCAAACACAGACATCACTTGTGGAATAAATCTATACATCATGGCTCCGACGATAGTCTGCCGCCGCCCGCCCCGCAACTGCCGCTTTCGGCCTTGTCCTGTGCCCCGCCGCGCCCTACCTTTACCGCATGCAAACGCTTATTGATCCCTTC
>JAHEDL010000556.1 GCA_024641255.1 Pseudorhodobacter sp. | reverse complement strand
GCGAAGCGCAGTTTTTCTTCCATCGCGATCGGAGCGATCAGCGAGACGTTGAACTTCAGGTTGTCGCCCGGCATCACCATTTCGGTGCCAGCCGGAAGCTCAACCGTGCCGGTCACGTCCGTGGTGCGGAAGTAGAACTGCGGGCGGTAGTTTGCGAAGAACGGGGTGTGACGGCCGCCTTCTTCCTTGGTCAGGATGTAGGCTTCGGCTTCGAACTTGGTGTGCGGGTTCACCGACTTCGGCTTGCACAGCACCTGGCCACGTTCCACGCCTTCACGGTCGATGCCGCGCAGCAGAACGCCGACGTTGTCGCCAGCTTCACCACGGTCCAGCAGCTTGCGGAACATTTCAACACCGGTGCACACCGATTTCTTGGTGTCGCGGATACCAACGATTTCAACTTCGTCGCCGACGTTGATCACGCCACGTTCGATACGACCGGTCACAACCGTGCCACGGCCCGAGATCGAGAACACGTCTTCGATCGGCATCAGGAACGGCTGGTCAACAGCGCGTGCCGGCGTCGGGATGTAGCTGTCAACAGCCGCCATCAGTTCGCGGATCGAGTTCTCGCCGATGTCCGGGCGGGTGCCCATCATCGCCTGGTGAGCCGAACCTTTGATGATCGGAATGTCGTCGCCCGGGTATTCGTAGGACGAGAACAGCTCGCGCAGTTCCATTTCCACCAGTTCGATCAGTTCCGCGTCATCAACAAGGTCAACCTTGTTCATGTAGCAAACCATGTACGGAATGCCGACCTGACGGCCAAGCAGGATGTGCTCGCGGGTTTGCGGCATCGGGCCGTCCGAAGCGGCGCAAACCAGAATAGCGCCGTCCATCTGTGCCGCGCCGGTGATCATGTTCTTCACATAGTCAGCGTGGCCGGGGCAGTCGACGTGGGCGTAGTGACGGTTCTCGGTTTCGTATTCGACGTGCGCGGTCGAAATCGTGATCCCACGAGCACGCTCTTCCGGTGCGCCGTCGATCTGGTCGTAAGCGCGGAATTCACCAAAGTATTTGGTGATCGCTGCCGTCAGCGTCGTCTTGCCGTGGTCAACGTGGCCGATCGTGCCGATGTTGACGTGCGGTTTATTCCGTTCAAACTTTGCCTTTGCCATGATGGCCACCCTTGCATTGAGAGGCCCGAGGTTCGGGCCAGTGCTACACGCGCGGGCACCTAGCCTTTTGGGGCGGGAAAATCAAGGGCTGGCAAGCGGTGGCAGCAATTACGGCCGCCGCAAGATCCGCCGCGCCAGGTTATGCGCAAAGCCGTCGATGGTCTGGGCATAGTCTTTTTCTGCTGGTGGCGACAACAGCGGCCCCAAAGGCCCGCTGATCCGCATGGTGTCCGATGCCGCCAAGAGCCGCAGCGGCGACATCACGTCGCGCCCGGTCTTCACATCGGTCACCCGCACCAAGGCCTGAATATGCGAGGTGCCGCCGATAAAAATCTCTTCTTGCGGCGCGAAAAGTCGCAGTTTTAGCACCTGCACGCTGACATCAACGCTGCCCGTCGGGCGCAGCGGTGCAAGGCTTTGCCGCAGAGCCGCCGTCAGATCGGCATCAATCGTCGCGGGCGATTTGGCGATCTGCCGCCCGATCACGCCGGAAATCGCGCTGGTGTCGACGCTGATCTGGCGCACCACCATATTTTGCGCGGTTTCGGTATCAAACGCGGGCTGCACACAGCCGGTCAGCAACAGCAGACACAGCCCCAGCAGCCCGCGGATCAATTTCTATCGCCTTCGCCGGGCGGCGGCGCCGGTGGGGCGGGGGGCTTGGGCGGCAGGCCAAACCATTCAGGATGTTCCAGCAGCCATTTTTCGACAGCTTTCGCGGCGTTATACGACAACACCTCCATCTGCTTGGCCTTGGTTTGCGTCACGCCCGACCCGATCACGGTTTCTGCTGACATATGTTCGAAGATGGTCAGCTGTTTGCCTTCGGGGTTCAGCTTTTTCTGCGCCGCGTCGTCCCAGATATTGGCAGTGATCACCAACACCGACTTTGGCTTCAACACCAAAGGCACGCCGGGCGGTGCCAGCGCATAGGCATCAATCGAAATGCCGATGTTATAAAGTTTAGACCCTTCATAGCGGCCAAACCGGTCGGCGATCGCCTTTTGAATCGCCGCCTGCCATTCTTCCTTGCTGGCCTCGCGCGAGATTGGAACCTTCTGGATATTGTCGGCGACCGCAATATTCAGACCAAGCGCAAAATCCCCCAAGGGCACCGGCGGCTCTTTCAGATCATTGCTTTGACAGGCGGCCAACAATGACAGGCCAACACCAACAGCCAGAAAGCGCAAGAAACGCATCGACGATTCCCCTAAGGCAAGACGCAATAGCTTCGGGATAGACCCGCCGCTGCGGCAAAGCAACCGCCGCAGGACGCGGGCGGCGGAACAACCGCTTTGCCGTTTGCGCCACAGGCCCTATCTTTGCAGCAACCGGAGGAGCCAATGCCGCAACCCGTTCGCGTTCCGCTGCACACCCAACCCTTGGGTATCCTTGGCTCTTTGCAGGCCGGGCGGCGCGATGTGCTGGAACTGATACCCGAAATTGCCACCCATGCGCCGATTCTGTCGGGCCGCACCGGCAAACGCTGGCATATGGTGATGGACCCTGATGCGCTGCGGCGGATCTTGCGCGACAAGGTCGAAGATTACCCGAAATCTGATGTCACCAAGCTTATCCTTGGCCCCGCCATCGGCAACAGCCTGTTCGTGGCCGAGGGCGAGGCGTGGCTGTGGCAGCGCCGCACCGCAGCACCTGTGTTCAGCCATCGCAACGTCGCCGCCCTGGCCCCGGTGATGAGTGCCGCCGCAGATCGGTCAAGCGCCCGCATCGCCGCCGCTGTTGGGCGCGGGGTGGATGTGTTTGCCGAAATGGTGACGGCGACCTTCGAAGTGATTTCCGATGTTACCTTTTCGGACGGTGCCGGGTTTGATCGTGATGCCGTGCACCGCGCGATTGAAAGCTATATCGGTCAGACCGCGAAAGTGTCGCTGCTGGATATCATCGGCGCGCCGCCTTGGGTGCCGCGGCCATCGCGGATGTTCGCCGGTGCCGCCATGCGCGATATGAAACGGGTGGCGGATGCCACCATCACCCAGCGCCGCAGCACTGGCCCAAAGCCGGTGCCAGATTTGCTGGATTTGTTGCTGGCAGGCGAAGACCCCGCCAGCCACCGCAAGATGACCACGGCAGAACTGCGCGACAACCTGCTGACCTTCATCGTGGCGGGCCATGAAACCACTGCCCTGACACTGTCTTGGGCGCTGTATCTCTGCGCCTTTGATCCCGACATTCAGGCGCAAGCCCGCGCCGAAGCACAGGCGGCCTTGGGCGACCGGGCCGCAACGGTGGCTGATCTGGCGGCGCTGCCGCTGACCCGCCGCATTGTTGATGAAGCCTTGCGGCTGTATCCGCCGGCTGCGTTTCTGTCGCGCACCGCCCGCGCCGCCGATACGCTGTTGGGCCGCGAGGTGCGCGCCGGTGATACCGTCGTGTTGCCGATTTATGCCCTGCACCGGCATCACGCGCTGTGGCGCGACCCCGATGCCTTTGACCCGTCCCGATTCGCTGACCCCAAGGCGATTGACCGCTTTGCCTATCTGCCGTTCGGCGATGGGCCACGGATTTGCATCGGCGCGTCTTTCGCGCTGCAAGAGGCGGTGATCATCCTGGCCACCCTATTGGCGCGGTTCAGATTTTCGCGAATCCCCGGCAAAGACCCCAAGCCGGTGATGATCTTGACGCTGCGCCCCGAAGGCGGCGTATGGTTGCGGGTCGACCCCGCTAATTCCGAGTAATTTAGTTGGATTCACTTGACGGACCGAAAACGCTGCGATAATTCCGAGTCTAACAGTCAGATTTACAGGTCAGCCATGAGCAACACTCCCGTCCGCCCCGCCTCCGTGCGCCTTGCCCAACCCCGCCGCTGGACCACTTTGGCCGCCGCCTCGGTCAGCCTTGCCACGCTGGGCACCGCCCATGCCGAAGTGCGGCTGCCGCAACTGCCGATCTATCACCACCCCGCCAGCCAAGACGCGCAACTGTGGACGGTTGCCTCGGAAGGTGGCGAAGGCGGTGAATCGGGCGGTATCACCACCGGCGATGACACCGTGGATTTTCTGGCCAACCTGCTGATGATCGAAGGCCACCTGACCTCGGGCTTTACGCTTTGGTCGGCGGGCGACCATAACAATGGTCAGGCGCATATGGGCCACCCCTATGCCGAAGTTTACGCCGGTATCGAAGACAAGCTGAAAGACCTGGGCGCTGCGCAGTTTGAAGACGAGCTGGAAGCCTTGGTAGACGCCGCCGCTGCCGGCAAGCCCGACACCGATCTGCAGGCGCTGCGCGACCAGATTTCTGTCAAGATCG
>JAHEDL010000546.1 GCA_024641255.1 Pseudorhodobacter sp. | reverse complement strand
GACGTTGTGGGTCAGGTGATCAAGATAGTGAAAGCCGACGCCCTTGGGCTTTGCCGGGCCGATAAAGGCGAAGTCGGCATAGGGATTTGTCGCGCCATACTGATCGATAAAGTAGATCAGCGAGCCACCGATACCAACGATGGCAGGCACGTCCAGCGTCTTGGCGCCGGTGAATTCGGTCGCGCCCATCGCCACCGCATGGGCAAGCGCATGGGCGGCATCGACCACCCGCCACCCCATCGACGGCGCGCAGGGGCCGTGGATATCGACAAAGGCGCGGGCATGGCTGCCGGGTTCGTCGTTCAGAATATAGGTGATGTCGCCCTGCTGCCAAAGTTCGATCGCCTTGCTGCGGTGACGGGCGGTGAGGGTAAAGCCCATCTGGCCGAAAATCGCGCGCAGCGCTTCGGGGTCTGGATGCGCGAATTCGACAAACTCAAAGCCGTCAGTTCCGGCGGGGTTGGCCGCCGAGATCGTGGCGCGCGGCGCGCTGTGCGGAAACGGTCCCATCGGGCTCTCCTTCAATGTTTGGGAAAGTATAACGCATATGTGAGGCGGGTTTTGCGCGTAATTGGGTTGCGTAAGGGCGATTCAGCGGTGATACACGCATCAAATCCCATTTCAGCGCGAGAAACTCGCATGCTTGACGCCATTGATTCACGCCTGCTGGCCGCAATTCAGGCCAACGCCATGCTGACCGCGCAAGAGTTGGGCGAGCGGTTGAACCTTTCGCCCAGCCAAGCCGCACGGCGACGGCAGCGGTTAGAGGCAGAAGGCTTTGTGACCGGCTATACCGCGCGGCTAGCCCCCGCGAAAATCGGGCTGACCGTGCAGGCGTTCGTGCAGGTGCAGATGGCCAGCCATTCGCCGGAAGTGGCGCGCGGCTTTGCCAGCCTGATTGCCACCTGCCCCGAGGTGATCTCTGCCTGGACGCTGACCGGCGAGGCGGATTACCTGCTGCGGGTCTGGTGCGCCGATCTGACCGATTTGAACCGATTGATTCACCATGTGCTGCTGCCCCACCCTGCCGTGGCAAGGGTGCAAAGCCAGATCGTCATGGACCAACTTAAAGCGGATGCGCCGCTGCCAACCTGAGTGAGTTTGATGGAAAGTTTTCTGCTACAAGCCTCGATCTATCTGGGAGCTGCGGTGCTGGTGGTGCCGCTGGCGGTGCGTTTGGGCTTGGGTTCGGTGCTGGGCTATCTGGCGGCGGGCATTTTGATGGGACCGATCTTTGGCCTTGCTGGCGCCGAAACCGCCGATTTGCAGCATTTCGCCGAATTTGGCGTGGTGCTGATGCTGTTCCTGATCGGGTTGGAATTGGAACCGAAGGCCCTGTGGGAGATGCGGCACAAGCTGATTGGCATGGGCGGCGCCCAGGTGGTGCTGACCATGCTGGCGGTGGGGCTGGTGGAAACCTGGATGGGCAATCCGCGGTCGGTTGCGCTTATTCTGGGGATGACGGCGGCGCTGTCGTCGACGGCTATCGTGTTGCAAACGCTGACGGAAAAGAACCTGATGCGCACCCAAGGCGGGCGGTCGGCGTTTTCGGTGCTGCTGACGCAAGATATTGCGGTGATTCCGATGTTGGCGGTGATTCCGCTGCTGTCGTTGCCGCAGATTCAGGGGCCGACGGCGCTGCAATTTGGCGTGACCAACCCGCAAGCGGTGACCACCACCGAAAACGCCGCCGAACCGCTGATTTCCATCGTGCAATCGCTGCCCGGTTGGGGGGCGGCGCTGCTGACGCTGGCGATTGTGGCGGGCATTGTGCTGGCGGGCCATTATCTGAGCCGACCGATCTTTCGCTTTGTGCATGCCGCCAAGCTGCCAGAGATGTCGACGTTCATTTCGTTGCTGATGGTGTTGGGCATCGCGTTTTTGATGATGCTGGTGGGTCTGTCGCCCGCACTTGGCACCTTTGTGGCGGGTGTGGTTCTGGCCAACTCGGAGTTTCGCCACCAGCTTGAGGCGGATCTGAAGCCGTTCAAGGGCTTGCTGCTGGGGCTGTTCTTTATGACGGTGGGCGTGGGCATCAACTTTGCCATGCTGGCGCGCGAGCCGTTCGTGGTGCTGTCGCTGACGTTGGGGCTGATGGCGTTGAAGGGCATGATCCTGTTGGGTCTGGCGTTTGTTTTCAAACTGAAACGGCAGGACCGTTGGCTGTTTTCGCTCAGCTTGGCGCAGGGCGGCGAGTTTGGCTTTCTGATCGTCAGCTTTGCGCGGTCTGAAAGTGCGTTGCCGCTGGCGGCGGGGCAGATGGCGCTTTTGGTGATCAGCCTGTCGATGCTGCTGACGCCGTTGTTGTTCATTGGCTATGACTGGCTGTCGCATCGCTTTGCGCCGCGCGCAGCGGAACGGGCACCGGATGTGATCAACGAAAAGGGTCAGGTGATTGTGGCGGGCATCGGCCGGTTTGGTCAGGTGGTCAACCGTTTGGTGCGCACATCAGGCGTGCCGACAGTGGTGTTGGACAGCGACATGACCACCATCGACACCATGCGCAAATTTGGCGTGAAGGGGTTTTTCGGTGATCCGGCGCGCCCCGAACTGCTAGAGGCTGCCGGTCTGGCCGAAGCGCAGGTGATCGTGGTGGCGGTGGATGACCGCGATACCTGCACCCGCATCGTGCGCTATGCCCGGCAGCGCCGCCCCGATATTCACATCGTCGCCCGCGCCCGCGACCGGGTGCATGTTTACGAACTGTATCAGGCGGGCGCCAATGACATCGTGCGCGAAACCTTCGACGCCTCTATCCGCGCGGGGCGGTATGTGTTGGAAAACATGGGGTTTTCGGAATACGAGGCCGCGAAAGTGTCGCAAGCCTATTTCCGCATCGACCGCGCCGCGATGCGCGATCTGGCAAAGGTCTGGGTGCCGGGGCAGCCGACGCATCTGAACGAAGCCTATATAGAACGCGCCAAGCAGCTGGACCGCGATCTGGAAAGCGCGCTGATGGACGAGCTGCATGATGTCAAACCGATGGAGCCTGACACCGCCGAACCGCTGTTGCAGCCCGACATGGAAGCGCCCGAAGACAAGCAGGCGTAAATAAAAAAGGCGGCCCGAAGACCGCCTTTTTTAAAGAATTGCAATCGCTTAGGCAGCGCGGCCCATCAGCACATCGCCAACTTTTTTCTGCGCGCCAGCTTCGTCAACGCCCGACACTGCCGCGACTTCGCGGGTCAGACGTTCCAGTGCGGCTTCGTACAGTTGACGTTCGGAATAGGACTGTTCGCGCTGATCGTCGCTGCGGTGCAGGTCGCGGACCACTTCGGCAATCGCCATCAGGTCGCCCGAGTTGATCTTTTGTTCATATTCCTGCGCCCGGCGCGACCACATCGCGCGCTTGACGCGGGCCTTGCCCTTCAGCGTATCCAGCGCCTTCGACACCACGTCGGGCGTCGACAGGCTGCGCATGCCAACATCGGTTGCCTTGTGGGTGGGGACGCGCAGGGTCATCTTGTCTTTTTCGAACGAAATCACGAACAGCTCCAACTGGATGCCGGCGATTTCCTGTTCTTCGATCGAAATGATGCGACCGACGCCATGGGCAGGATAAACAACGAACTCGTTCGGACGGAAATCAGGCTTCTTCGATTTGGTCATTCAGTCGCTTCCTCGGGCAGGAGACCTGTTCCGCAGAAAAATTCACCCTGTCCGGGAAAACGACCCGGCAGAACGGCGAATATTTTCAGACTGGATTTTAACCGCAAGCTGGCAGCAATGCGGTTTGTGCAGGCATCCGTGATTGTTTGTGCACCGTGTGTAACACAAAAATGACCTGATTCCAACTGGCGCGATAGCGCAACCAAAGCGCATTAGGCCCCGGAATCATTGTATTTTTGCATTATGCCTGATTCGTGAACGCAGATCGTGCGAATCAGGCTAAGTCTTGGCTTGCCGGTGAACGGCTTAGCCGCCCAAGCCCGGCGCTTCGGAGAAGTACTTGTCACGCTTGCCGGTTTCGCCGTCACGCTCTTCATACCCCGGCAGCGGGTCTTTTTTGGTCACGATCACCGGCCACATTTCGGAATACTTGCGGTTGAAGGTAACCCAAGCGTCCATATCCGGTTCGGTATCGGGGCGGATCGCGTCGGCGGGGCATTCGGGTTCGCACACGCCGCAGTCGATGCATTCATCCGGGTGGATGACAAGCATGTTCTCGCCCTCGTAGAAGCAATCCACCGGGCAAACCTCGACGCAGTCGGTGTATTTGCAAGCGATGCAGTTATCGATCACCACATAGGTCATGGTATTGCTCCCAGCTCAGCGCAGTCTGATGTCGCGTCTGACTACAGAACCCGCGCGGATCATTCAAGCGGTGCTGCGGGGTCTGGTGCAAGATCGTGATAAAGCGTCTGCGCCACCGGTGCGGGGCCACGGCTGCCCGACAGATCCAGCACGCGG
>JAHEDL010000534.1 GCA_024641255.1 Pseudorhodobacter sp. | reverse complement strand
GAGGTGCCCCGAATACAGCTTGGCACAGCGAAGAAGAAATATGGAAATAAGAGCCGGCCACGTTCCTCGACAATCAATATCGGCGCGATGCGCGGCGAACCCCGCAGGCAAGATACTGAAATCATAGGGTAAAATCCTGCCCCACCCTGCAAGACGAAACGCCTGCGCGGCAGGTTCGTCAAATCACTGCGTGGTCAGCCGTCGCGACAGGCGGAAAGCATGCATCAGAATAAACAAACAGACCGAAAGCCCGACAAAATCGCCAAGCAAACGCACGATCGTGGTGCCAAAATCACTGCCAGACAGCGCCTCAATGCCGAACGAGTTCACCACACTTGCCCCGGCCCCCACCAGCAACACATCGCGCCATTGGGTGTTTTGGGTGGCACCATAGCGAAAGTCATGCCCCAAGCGTGCAAACACATCAAACGCGACGGCCGCGGCAACCACTCCGGCAATACCTGCAAGCGCAAGCGCAAGGGTAAAATTTTCATAGCCATAATAATACAAGCCGCATGCGTAAGATGCCGGTGCCAATAGTGGCAAAGATTTCCAGCCGTATAACCAACCGGTCAGAACCCGCACACCGTGCGGCAGGAACACCAAGGAAGCAAACTTGGTCACTTCAGGCAAAAAGTAGCCTTGAACCGGGGTGACGATCAGATCCGTCAACGCAAAGGCCAACATATAGCTCGCAGACACCACGAGCAGCGGAAGGAGATAAGGAATGCGCACTGCGGGGCTTCCGGTTGATGCTACTGAACGACTTCGTAAAGGCCAGACCGTGGGCTTCCGGCAGAGCGCAGATAGCCCACTGCCACCAATTCTTTCAGTACCCGGAAGAAGGTCGACCGCGGCACCTGATCCAACATCGGGTGCACCCGCAGCGTATCGCTGTTGACCTTTGACTGATCATCGGCAAGCAAACAGGCCGCGTAGTAGACATCGCGTTGCGAACTGCTCAGGTCTTCAAGACCCACCTCGCGCTCCATCTGGTGCAGCATGATGCGAAGCGTCGCAAGTCTACCGAATTTTTGCATCATCATCACTCTTGGCCATCTGGGCGATACTATAATGCCCCAACATACCATCAACAAATCAAAAATCCGAGACTGTTGACTAAGTCCAGCAATGAGACTAACTTCGGTTCCGTTATGATATGGTAGTGCCTTACGCATGGTCTAGGGCAGAGTAATTAGTTAACATGGCTCCGGTCAATCCCCTTGAACCGGGGCCATTTTTTTAGGTTTCGCGCCACAATCATATTGACCCAAACCGGTTGAGGTGCGCGGGACAGGCCAAACTATCACTTAAAGACTAAGATGCCGCAGACTGGCCGCCGTCTCCTCCCAGATATCGACACAATAAAACGCCAACGGTCGAATCAGCCCCTGTTTCACGCCCCAATCCGCCCGGCCCCGTGAGAGGCGCGCAACTCGGCAGCGGCCTCGCGCACCACCTCTGATATCTGCAAAAGTTGTTTGGCAAGCGGGCTGCTTTTACGCCAAACCATACCAATCGTGCGCGATGGCTGCGGTGCAGCAAAGTTTGCAACCGAAACTGCGGCAGAGCGGGTTTCAACCGCAACCGCCATTTCCGGGATCAGCGTGAGGCCAATGCCCGCACCGACCATTTGCACCAAGGTCGACAACGAGCTGCCATCAAGCAACTCGCGCGGCTGCGCGGTTTGCAAGTTACAAAACGACAGCGCCTGATCGCGAAAACAATGGCCCTCTTCCAGTAGCAACAACCGCATCTCGCGCAGGGTTTCCCGATTTGGCACCGGTTTCCCGGCATCGTCGGCGTGGCGCACCAACACGAAGGTTTCGGCAAACAGTGCAACTTCGGTCAAGGACGGTTCAGAGACCGGCAGCGCCACCAGCGCGGTATCAATCCGGCCTTCCGCCAATTCTTGCAGCAATTTCTGCGTTAAAGACTCGCGAATATGCAGGTCAAGACCGGCGCTAACCTGCGTTAGCCTGCGAATAATCGCGGGCAGCAAATACGGCGCCACGGTTGGAATCACCCCAATGCGCAACCGCCCCAACAGCCGATCTTGCGAGGTGCGCGCCAGATCTTCCAATTCATCCACCGAGCGCAAAATACCCCGCACGCGCGGCGCAAATTGCTCACCAAACTGTGTCAAACGCACCTGTCTCGCGCTTCGTTCGAACAGATTGCACCCCAGCTCTTGCTCTAACTCTTTGATCTGCATCGAAAGCGCCGGTTGCGAAATGGCGCAGGCATCCGCCGCGCGGCCAAAATGGCCATGCCGTGCCAAAGCTTCGAAATAGCGCAGGTGTTTCAGCGTAAGATTCATCATAAGCTACCCTTATCAAAGCTATCAGAAAATCCAACTTAAACTAATCGCATTCCAGTCGTAGAACTTAGTCAGGGAGTTGAGCACCGTCACGTCATAGCCGCACCACGTCTGCATAAGGCGAAGGGGCGGGTGCAGGGGTTGCCCTGTCATGGCGCTGCCAACCCGGAAGTTATTTAACGCAGCCACGATCGGAGAGACTGATGAACGCAACGAACGCCGACACTGGAGGCAAATGCCCGGTGATGCACGGGGCCGCCAAACACACGACGGTAAGCGCACGATCAAACCGCGATTGGTGGCCAAACCAGCTTAACCTGAAGATTTTGCATCAAAATTCTGCGCTGTCAAACCCGATGGGGGCCGCGTTCACCTATGCCGCTGCGTTCAAAACGCTGGATTTGGCGGCGGTAAAACAAGACCTTTACGCATTGATGACCCAGTCGCAAGACTGGTGGCCGGCAGACTGGGGCCATTACGGCCCGCTGTTCATCCGGATGGCATGGCACAGCGCCGGCACCTATCGCACCGGCGACGGGCGCGGCGGTGCTTCGTCCGGCACCCAGCGTTTTGCGCCGCTGAACAGCTGGCCCGATAACGTCAACCTCGACAAAGCGCGCCGCCTGCTTTGGCCGATCAAACAGAAATACGGCAGCAAACTGTCTTGGGCCGACCTTATGATTTTGGCCGGCAACTGCGCGCTGGAATCCATGGGTTTCAATACCTTCGGCTTTGGCGGTGGCCGGGCTGATGTGTGGGAACCCGAAGAAGATATCTATTGGGGCAACGAAGACACTTGGCTTGGCGACAAACGCTATAGCGGTGATCGTCAGTTGGAAAACCCGCTGGCTGCGGTGCAAATGGGTTTGATCTACGTCAACCCCGAAGGCCCGAACGGCAACCCTGATCCGGTCGCGTCGGGACGCGACATCCGCGAAACCTTTGCGCGTATGGCGATGAATGACGAAGAAACTGTCGCTTTGGTTGCCGGCGGCCACACCTTTGGCAAGGCGCACGGCGCAGCCAGCGCCGCGCATGTCGGGGCCGACCCGGAAGGTGCCAGCATTGAACAACAGGGCTTGGGCTGGGCGAACAGCTTTGGCTCTGGCAAAGGTGGCGATGCCATCGGCAGCGGCATCGAAGGCGCGTGGAAACCCAATCCGACCCAATGGGACAACGGCTATTTCGACACGCTGTTTGGCCATGAATGGGAATTGGTGAAAAGCCCCGCCGGTGCAAACCAATGGCTGGCCAAGGATGTCGCCGACAAAGACATGGTCGTCGACGCCCATAACCCCGCCATCAAACACCGCCCGATGATGACCACCGCCGATTTGGCGCTGCGGTTTGACCCGATTTACGAACCTATTTCGCGGCACTACCACCAAAACCCCGAAGTGTTCGCCGATGCCTTCGCGCGGGCGTGGTTCAAGCTGACGCACCGCGACTCGGGTCCGAAATCGCTGTATCTTGGCCCGGAAGTGCCCGCCGAAGACTTAATCTGGCAAGACCCGATCCCGGCGGTTGACCATGCCCTGATCGACGCGGCTGATATCGCGGCACTGAAAGCGCAGATCCTTGCGACCGGACTTTCGGTGGCAGAGCTTGTCGCAACCGCATGGGCCTCGGCCTCGACCTTCCGCGGTTCTGACAAACGCGGCGGCGCAAACGGTGCCCGCCTGCGCCTTGCCCCGCAAAAAGATTGGGAGGTCAACCAACCGGCGCAACTGTCAAAGGTGCTTTCGGCGCTGGAAGGCATCCAAGCCAGCTTCAACGCGGCGCAATCGGGCGGCAAGAAGGTATCTTTGGCCGATCTGATCGTGTTGGCAGGCTCTGCCGCTGTTGAACAGGCCGCAAAAGCGGCGGGTCACACGGTGCAGGTGCCGTTTACCCCCGGTCGCAGCGATGCGCGGCAGGATCAAACCGATGCAGAAAGCTTTGCCGTGCTGGAACCCGTCGCCGACGGTTTCCGCAACTATGAAAAGCAAGCCTACAGCGTTTCCGCCGAAGAAATGTTGATCGACAAAGCGCAATTGCTGACCCTGACCGCACCGGAAATGACCGTGCTTGTCGGCGGTATGCGGGCGCTGGACGCAAAC
>JAHEDL010000515.1 GCA_024641255.1 Pseudorhodobacter sp. | reverse complement strand
GATGACTTTGCGGCACAGGTAAAGGCCCTGCTTTAACGCTGCCCCTAATCGCCAGCTATTATTGCTCTTTTGAAAATACTCCCCCCGGAGGGGACGACGGTGCAACCAGTTCGGCGGTTTTCGCAAAAGCATTGCCGAGGGCACGACTTGCGGGAATAGTTGCGAGATATTTGGCGAGGGTGGATGATGCAGGGCGGATGTACATGTGGCGCGGTGCGCTATCGGCTGGCCGACAGGCCCATGTTTACCAACTGTTGTCACTGCACATGGTGCCAACGCGAAACTGGGTCTGCCTTTGCCCTGAACGCGATTATAGAAGCGGACCTACTGACTATTGATGGTGCGGTTGAGCGGGTGATGTTGCCATCGGCGTCGGGCAAGGGGCAGGAAGTGGTGCGCTGTCAAACCTGCAAGGTCGCGCTTTACAGCCATTACGCGGGCGCGGGGCGGTTGGCCGCTTTTGTGCGTGTCGGGACGATGGATCGGCCAGCAGACTGCCCGCCCGAGGTGCATATCTACACCGCAACCAAGTTGCCTTGGCTGGTGTTGGACGACCGCGTTCCTGCGTTTGAAGGGTATTACAGCTTGAAAGAGCTTTGGCCTGCCGCCGCACAGCAGCGCCGCGAGGCAATGAAGGCGCGCGCGGCCTTGCTGGCTGACAGGCCAGCACCGCTTGCCTAAAATGCGCGAGGTTTTGCCTGTCTCTAGTGGTGTGGGCCTGCCTTTCTACTAGCCATGGCGGGCGTTATTGGCTAGTCTTGGCCTTGATCGGGGAAAACCCCGGCGCAAGGCAGAGCAGACGGCAAAACAGGCGGATTTTCCATGACTGAGATGGTCTATGGCTCGATGCCCACGCGGGTATCGGAACCGGTGCTTCCCCGCTGGTGGCGGACGATTGACAAGTGGACGCTGACCGCTGTGTTGGTCTTGTTCGCGATTGGTCTGTTGCTGGGGCTTGCCGCCTCTGTGCCGCTGGCCGAACGCAATGGGTTGGACCCCTATTATTACGTCACGCGGCAGGCGTTTTTTGGCAGCATGGCGCTTGCGGCGATTTTCGGGGTGTCGATGATGTCGCCCGATATGGTGCGGCGTCTGGGTGTGCTTGGCTTTGCGGTTTCGTTCTTTGCACTGATGATGCTGCCAATTTTTGGCACCGATTTTGGCAAGGGCGCCATTCGTTGGTTCAGCTTTGGCTTCGCCTCGGTGCAGCCATCCGAGTTTCTGAAGCCCGGTTTCATGATCGTCATCGCGTGGTTGATGGCGGCGGGGCAAGATTTGAACGGCCCGCCCGGCAAGCTGATTTCCTTCGGTCTGGTGGTGACGGTTGTGCTGTTTCTGGCTTTTCAGCCTGATTTTGGCCAAGCCATGTTGGTGCTGTTTGGCTGGGGCGTGATCTATTTCGTTTCGGGCGCACCGATGATCCTGATTGTGTCGGTGCTGGGGCTGACCGGTATTGGTGGCTTTACCGCCTACCATTCGTCGGAACACTTTGCGCGCCGGATTGATGGTTTTTTGTCCAGCGATGTCGATCCGCGCAGCCAGATCGGTTATGCCACCAACGCCATTCAAGAAGGTGGCTTCTTTGGCGTTGGCGTTGGTGAAGGTCAGGTGAAATGGACGCTGCCCGACGCGCATACCGATTTTATTATCGCGGTCGCGGCGGAAGAATATGGGCTGGTTTTGGTGCTGATCATCATCGCGCTTTACGCAACGGTGGTGGTGCGCAGCCTGTTTCGTCTGACGCGTGAGCGTGATCCGTTCACGCGATTGGCTGGCACTGGTTTGGCGTGTATCTTCGGGGTCCAGGCGATGATCAACATGGGGGTGGCGGTGCGTTTGCTACCCGCAAAGGGGATGACCTTGCCGTTCGTGTCTTATGGCGGCAGTTCGGTGATTGCTGCGGGGATCACCGTGGGCATGCTTTTGGCAATGACGCGCAGCCGTCCGCAGGGGCAGATGTCTGATATCTTCAAGCGGGGGCGGTGATGCCGTTATTGTTGATCGCTGCGGGCGGCACCGGCGGGCATATGTTTCCTGCGCAGGCCTTGGCAGAGGCGATGATCGCCCGTGGCTGGCGGGTCAAGCTGACCACCGATGCGCGCGGCGCCCGCTATGCTGGCGGCTTTCCGAAGACGGTTGAGATTGTGCAGCTTTCGTCCGCCACTTTTGCGCGCGGTGGTGTGTTGGCGAAACTCGCGGTGCCATTTCGGATTGCGGGCGGTGTTTTCAGCGCGCTTTGGTCAATGCTGCGCGACAAGCCTGCGGTGGTGGTGGGCTTTGGTGGGTATCCGTCGATCCCGGCGCTGACGGCGGCTTGGGTGCTGCGGCGGCCACGGATGATCCATGAACAGAATGGCGTCTTGGGGCGGGTCAACCAGATCTTTGCCAAGCGCGTCGACAAGGTTGCCTGTGGCACTTGGCCAACGGTTTTGCCGCAAGGCGTGACTGGCGAACATACCGGCAACCCAGTGCGCGCGTCGGTGTTGGAGCGGGCGGGCGCGGGCTATATTGAACCCGGCGAGTATCCGATGGAACTGCTGGTTATCGGCGGATCACAAGGCGCGCGCGTGCTGTCGCAGGTGGTGCCAGCGGCCGTTGCGGCATTGCCGCAAGCAGTGCGGCACCATTTGCGGGTGGCGCATCAAGCGCGGTCAGAAGATCTGGCGATGGTGGTCGAAGCCTATGCTGCGGCTGGCGTGCGGGCCGAGGTTGAGCCGTTTTTCAGTGACATTCCGCGGAGGCTTTCTGAAGCGCAGCTTGTGGTCAGCCGGTCGGGGGCATCATCGGTTGCCGATATTTCGGTGATCGGGCGGCCTTCGATTCTGGTGCCTTTTGCGGCGGCAACCGGCGATCACCAAAGCGCGAACGCGCGGGGTTTGGTGGCGGCCGGTGCTGCAGTGCTGATCCCGGAAAACCTGCTTGACGCGCCGACGCTTGCCACGCAGATGGCAGCGATCTTTGGAAATCCGGCTGCGGCGGCGACAATGGCGCGCAACGCGCTGGCGCAAGGGCGGCCGGATGCGACCACGCGGTTGGTGGCTTTGGTCGAGACTTTGGCGAGTTAGGAATTAGACGATGAATGCGACGAAACTTCCGATGGAACTGGGGCCGATCCATTTTGTGGGGATCGGCGGGATTGGCATGTCTGGCATTGCCGAGGTGTTGATGACCTTGGGCTATCGGGTGCAGGGGTCGGATGCGAAGGCCAGCAAGATCACCGATAGGTTGGTGTCGTTGGGCGCGCAGGTGTTTGAAGGCCAGCGTGCCGAAAATATCGGCGACGCGGCGGTGGTGGTGATTTCTTCTGCCATCAAGAAGGGCAACCCCGAACTGGAAGAAGCGCGGCGCAAGAAGTTGCCGGTGGTGCGGCGGGCCGAGATGCTGGCCGAACTGATGCGGTTGCGCAGCAATATCGCGGTTGCAGGCACGCATGGCAAAACCACGACGACAACTATGGTGGCCACGCTGCTGGATAAGGGCGGGTTTGACCCGACGGTGATCAACGGCGGTGTGATCCACGCCTATGGATCGAACGCGCGGGCGGGCGCGGGCGAGTGGATGGTGGTTGAGGCTGACGAATCCGACGGATCGTTCAATCGATTGCCGGCGACCATTGCCATCGTGACCAACATCGACCCCGAACATATGGAACATTGGGGCACCTTTGATAATCTGCGCAAAGGCTTTTTGGACTTTGTATCGAACGTGCCGTTCTATGGGCTGGCGGTGTGCTGCACCGACCATCCGGAAGTGCAGGCGCTGGTGGGCAAGGTGACCGACCGCCGCATTGTGACCTTTGGATTCAATGCGCAGGCCGATGTGCGCGCCGTGAACCTGCGCTTTGAAAATGGCGTGGCGCATTTCGATGTGGCTTTGCAAAACGAAGGCAAAGACGCGGTGATTGATGGCTGCACCTTGCCGATGCCCGGTGATCATAACGTGTCAAATGCGCTGTCGGCGATTGCCGTCGCGCGGCATCTGGGCATGAAGAAAGACCAAATCCGCGACGCATTGGCCAGCTTTGCCGGAGTAAACCGTCGCTTCACCAAGGTTGCCGAAGTGAACGGCGTGACCATCATCGACGATTACGGTCACCATCCGGTGGAAATTGCAGCGGTGCTGAAGGCGGCGCGACAGGCGACCAAGGGGCGGGTGATCGCCGTGCACCAGCCGCATCGTTATAGCCGCCTGCACAGCCTGTTCGAAGAATTCTGCACCTGCTTCAATGAGGCGGATGTTGTGGGAATTGCCGACGTCTATTCCGCTGGCGAAGAGCCTATCGTTGGCGCAAGCCGTGATGATCTTGTGGCGGGGCTGATCGCTCATGGCCATCGTCATGCCCGCGCGGTGATTGACGAGGCGGATCTGGCGCGGTTGTTCAAGGAGCAGGCGCGTCCGGGCGATCTGTTTGTATGCTTGGGCGCAGGGTCGATT
>JAHEDL010000511.1 GCA_024641255.1 Pseudorhodobacter sp. | reverse complement strand
GTTGTGCACTCGTCCTATGTTGACGGCTCTGACCCGTCGACCAACGCTATCGGCACCGGCCCCTACATTCCGCAAGAAGTTGCGGTTGGCCAAAAGGTCGTGCTGGTGCGCGCGCCGAACCACACCTGGTGGGGTGGCACCTCGCCGCTGGACGAAATCCACTACATCGACTTCGGCACCGATCCGTCGGCCATGCTGGCGCTGGCTGGTTCGGACGAAATCGACTGCAACTACGAAACCACCGGCGACTTCATTGAACAGCTTGATGCAATCGGCTGGAAAAAGCAGGAAGCCGTAACGATGTCGACCATCGTTGTCCGCATGAACTCGGGTTCCGAGCTTTATAAGGACAAGGCCGTTCGTCAGGCGATCCAGAAAGCGGTTGATCCGAAGGTTGTGCTGGAACTGGGCTATAACGGCCTTGGCACCACCGCCGAAAACCACCACGCTGGCCCGATCCACCCCGAATACGCCAAGATCCCGGCGCAAACCATTGATCCGGCTGCGTTGAAGCCGGCACTGGAAGCTGCGGGCATGGCTGACAAGGAACTGGAAATCATCTCGCTGGACGACGGTTTCGAAGCCGCCACCACCGACGCCGTGGCAGCACAGCTGCGCGACGCAGGTGCCAACGTCAAGCGCACCGTGATGCCGGGGTCGACCTTCTGGAACGACTGGCAGAAATACCCGTTCTCGTCGACGACCTGGAACCACCGCCCGCTGGCTGTGCAGAACATGTCGCTGGCTTACACCTCGACCGGGTCGTGGAACGAAACCGGCATGGCCAATGCCGAGTTTGACGCCGCAATGACCAAAGCTTTGTCCTTGGACAACGCAGATGCCCGTCGTGAAGTCATGGTCACGCTGGAAACCATCCTGCAAGACGAAGGCTACATCATCCAGCCGTACTGGCGGTCGCTGTTCAACCACGCCAAAGAAGGCGTGACCATCGAACTGCACCCGTCGTTCGAGCATCACCACTACAAGTGGTCTGTCGCTTAAGTCACTATTGGTGTCGGGCGCAGACCGCGCCCGACACCACATTGACTGCATATAAAAATCAAGCAGTCATTCGCCGTCGTTTGGCGCAAAGGGGAACCAGACATGTTGAAATTCGTGGTGCGGCGCTTGGGCGTCATGGTTTTGACTGCGCTGGCACTGACGTTTATCGTCTTTTATCTGACCAACCTGCCGCCAAACCTTGAAAAACTTGCCAGAACCGAAGGCTCGGTGCGGATGACCGATGAGGCTGTCGCCTCTTGGATCGTCGAAAACGGCCATGGCGGTTCGGTGTTCGTGCGCTATGCCGAATGGCTGGGAATTGCCCCCGGCTGGACGCGCACCGATGATAAAGGCGTCACCCGTGGCCTGTGCCTGAACTCGGGGCTGACCGTTGAAACCGCGCCGCGTTATTGCGGCATCTTGCAGGGCAATTGGGGATTTTCCACCGTCTTCAAGCACCCCGTAGCCGAAGTGGTGATGGAAAAGCTGGGGTCGACCGCGTGGCTGATGCTGTGGGTGATGCTGGTGATGGTGCCGGTTTCGCTGCTGATCGGTATTCTTTCGGGCATGCGCGAAGGCTCGCGCACTGACCGGGTGCTGTCGGTGTTTTCCATCGCCACCACCTCGACGCCGGAATATGTTTCGGGGGTTATTCTGGTGGCTGTCTTCGCCTCGGCCACCGCCGGTATTTCGCCGCTGCTGCGCAGCTGGGGCTGGATTGAGGGCAAAACCCTGTTTCTGGGCACCGCCACCAGCGCGATGGACGGCATCACGTTCTGGAACTTTGCGCTGCCGGTGATGACCATCGCGCTGTACGGCATCGGCTATATCGCCCGGATGACCCGCGCCTCGATGACCGAAGTGATGACGCAACAATACATCCGCACCGCCCGCCTGAAAGGCGTGCGCTTCCGCGATGTCGTGATCAAACACGCCCTGCGCAACGCGCTGATCGCGCCGTTTACCGTGATCATGCTGCAGTTCCCCTGGCTGTTGAACGGCGTGGTGATCACGGAATCCCTGTTTAACTACAAAGGCTTTGGCTGGACGCTGGTTCAGGCCGCTGGCAACAACGACATCGACCTGCTGCTTGGCTGTTCGGTGGTCGCGGTCTTCGTCGTTCTGGTCACGCAGCTGATCTCCGACATCGGCTATGTGTTCTTGAACCCCCGTATCCGGCTGGCATGAGGCAATGATGAACGACGCACTGCTTACCTGGGGCCAGATCTTTGCCCGTATCGCACAGCAATTCCTGCCGGTGTGGATCGCGCTGATCGCCACCTTCGCGCTTTCGATCCGCTACAAGCGCAAGCTTGGCCTGTTCGGCAAACTGTTTGACAGCCCCGTCGGCATGGTCGGCTTTGCGCTGGTGATGTTCTGGGTCTACACCGCGATCTTCGCGGATATGATCATCACCATGGACCCGATCGCACAGTTCGGCCGGGTGAAAAACCCGCCGCCCGGCACGCCGCTGAAAGACGTGGTCGATGGCCAATACGGCTATTTCCTGCTGGGTGCCGACCATCTTGCCCGCGACGTGTTCTCTCGCGTGGTGATGGGCGCGCGCCGCGTGCTGACCATCGCCCCCGCCGCCACCACATTCGCCTTCATCATGGGCGTCACGCTGGGCCTGCCTGCGGGCTATTTCGGCGGCAAGCTGGACACCGCGCTGTCGTTCCTTGCCAACCTCGTGCTGGCCTTCCCGGTGATCTTGCTGTTCTACCTGCTGGTCACCCCGGAAATCCGCAACACCGGCATCCCTGTGGTGCTGGCAGCGGTGCTGTTCATCTTCCCGGTGATCTTCTTTGTCACGCTCTTCAACGCGCGCTTCTTCACCAACCCGCCCAAACGCAACCTTTACGTCGGCATCACGCTGGTGATCGGGCTTTGGGCCTATTTCGGGCTTGCCTTCAACAAAGACCCGCTGGGCGTGTGGTCGATGGACCCCAACATGCTCAACGTCTTCGTGTCGGTGGTGTTCGTGAACTCGCCCACGGTGTTCCGCATCGTGCGCGGCATCGTGATGGATCTGAAAGCACGCGACTATGTTGCCGCTGGCCAGACCCGCGGTGAAGGCGCATGGTATATCATGCTGTGGGAAATTCTGCCCAACGCCCGCGGCCCGCTGATCGTCGATTTCTGCCTGCGTATCGGCTACACCACCATCCTGCTGGGCACGCTTGGCTTCTTCGGCCTTGGCGTGTCGCCAGAATCGCCCGACTGGGGTTCGACCATCGACGACGGCCGCAAACTGTTGTCGCTGTATCTGCACCCCGCCATCACCCCGGCGCTGGCGCTGATGAGCCTTGTGCTGGGTCTGAACCTGCTTGCAGACGGCCTGCGCGAAGAAAGCCTGAAAGACTGATGCCGGCCCGCTGCTTCATCTTGGCCTAAATATCCTGGGGGTGCGGGGGCTAGCCCCCGCCTCTTCCTCCCATACCTGCCGCAACTGCGAGGCTACCATGACCGACACCGCCTGGGATCCGTCCAAACCCATCCTTGAAATCGAAAACCTGTCGATTTCCTTCTTTACGCGGCTGCGCGAAATTCCGGCGGTGATGGATTTTTCCTGCACGGTGATGGCGGGCGAAGCGATGGGGCTGGTGGGCGAATCCGGCTGCGGCAAATCCACGGTGGCGCTGGCAGTGATGCGCGATCTGGGCAAGAACGGCAAAATCGTCGGCGGGGCGATCAAGTTCAAGGGCCGCGACCTGACCAAGATGTCGGAAGAAGAGCTGCGGCATCTGCGCGGCAGCGAAATCGCGATGATCTACCAAGAACCGATGGCCAGCCTGAATCCGGCGATGAAAATCGGCGCGCAGCTGGCCGAAGTGCCGATGATCCACCAAGGCATGGCCAAGGACGAGGCGTGGAAACTTGCCCGCCAGATCATCGCCGATGTCCGCCTGCCCGACCCAGACCGCATGTTGCAGGCCTATCCGCACCAGCTTTCCGGCGGCCAGCAACAGCGCATCGTCATCGCGATGGCGCTGATGTCGAAACCGGCGCTGTTGATTTTGGACGAACCCACCACCGCGCTGGATGTGACGGTCGAAGCTGGCATCGTCGATCTGGTCAAGGATCTGGGCCATAAATACGGCACCTCGATGCTGTTCATCAGCCACAACCTTGGCCTGATTCTGGACGTTTGCGACCGGCTTTGCGTGATGTATTCCGGCGAAGCGGTGGAAACCGGCAACGTGCGCGAAGTCTTTGACAAGATGCGCCACCCCTATACGCAGGCGCTGTTCCGCTCGATCCCGCTGCCGGGGGCTGACAAGAACGCGCGGCCCTTGGTGGCAATACCGGGCAACTTCCCGCTGCCGCATGAACGGCCCAAGGGCTGCAACTTTGGCCCGCGCTGCGATTATTTTCAGGCCGGGCGCTGCAATGCCGCCGATGTGCCGATGTCGCCGGTGCCGGGCTATGACCG
>JAHEDL010000508.1 GCA_024641255.1 Pseudorhodobacter sp. | reverse complement strand
CCCAGGATCGGTTCAGGTAGGTCCAGAAACTGGGTGTCGCCGGTGATCAGCGCATCAGTTGCGCGGCGGAACGCCAGCATCGCGCGATAACTTTCCAGAACAGACCCAGCAGCGCCGCTTTGGCTGGCAACATTGCGCGACAATTGCGGCGCTTTCACTGGCAGCCAAGGCGTGCCCGTGGTGAAGCCACCGGAAGCAGAGCTATCCCAGACCATTGGCGTGCGCGTGTTGTCGCGGCCAATCGGCTCTGGCCAAAAGTTGATACCCTGCGGGTCGGTCAATTCTTCAAACGCCAGTTCCGTATCCGTCTGGCCCAACTCTTCGCCCTGCCACAGGCAGATTGATCCTTGGAACGACAGCAAAAGCGCGCCAGCCTGCCGTGCCAAGGCATCTAGCGACACGCCATGTTTTGCCCAACGCGATACATGTCGCACCACATCATGGTTCGAAAATGCCCACATCGGCCAGCCGTTCGGTGCGCCGGTGAAGAAATCGGAAATCCGGCTGCGGAAGAACTCTGCCGAATAATCGTATCCCATCATTTCAAAGGAATAGCATTGGTGCAGCCGTCCGGGCGCGGTGTATTCGCCCATCATCCGAATGGCATGATGCGCCTCGCCCATTTCGCCAACAGTCGCGCGGTCGTCATAGTCATCCATCACGCGGCGAATGCGTTCCATCCAACCAAGGTTCTCGGGCTGGTTTTTGGAAAAGATGTGATACTGCATGTAATAGGGGTTGCCGTCAGGCTCGCTTTTAACCTTGAAATCGGCCGGATCGCTGCGCAGTTTTGCGTCGTGATAAAAGTAGTTAACGGTGTCAAAGCGAAAACCGTCAACGCCACGGTCCAACCAAAAGCGCAACACGCTTTCCATGTAATCCACGACTTCTGGGTTGTGATAATTGAAGTCGGGCTGTTCAGCCAAAAAGTTGTGCAAATAGTACTGCTTGCGGCGCGCATCCCATGTCCATGCCGATCCACCAAAGACCGACAACCAGTTGTTCGGTGGTGTGCCATCATGGTTCGGATCGACCCAAACATACCAATCGGCTTTTGGATTGCTGCGATCCTTGCGGCTTTCCTGAAAAAACGCGTGCCTGTCGGATGAATGGTTCAGCACTTGGTCAATGATGACCTTCAGCCCCAGTTCATGCGCGCGCGACAGCAGATCGTCGAAGTCTTTCAGCGTGCCAAACACCGGATCAACGTCGGTGTAGTTGGACACGTCATAGCCCATGTCCAACATCGGCGAGGTGAAAAATGGCGATAGCCACACCGCATCGCAGCCCAGATCGGCAATGTGCTGCAACCGCCGCGTGATGCCCTTCAGGTCGCCAACCCCGTCCCCGTTGTCATCCTGAAACGACCGGGGATAGACCTGATATGTCACCGCGCCGCGCCACCATTCCCGCATTGATTCACTCCAGCCTTGGATTTTCTTCAATCTAAACCGCTTTGGATGGCTTGCACAGGTCCGACCTTTGTTTCCCGCACAATTCGGCAGTTGACCCCGCTCTGCCATCGGATAACCGTCAACGCGAACAGGAGACTGCCATGACCAAATCCGCGCTTTTCACCCCCGTTTTGATCGCCGGATGTGTGATCTTGATGCTTAACTTTGCCATTCGGGCAAGTTTCGGCGTTTTCCAAATTCCAATCGCGACAGAATTTGGCTGGCCACGCTCGGACTTTTCCATGGCGATTGCGATTCAGAACCTTGCTTGGGGTATTGGCCAACCCTTCTTTGGCGCGATTGCTGAGCGCTTTGGGGATCGCCGCGCCATCATCACCGGTGCGTTCCTCTATGCCGCAGGTTTGGTGCTTTCCAGCTATGCGGTGACGCCAGGCCAGATGCAGTTTCTAGAAATCCTTGTCGGGTTTGGCATTGCCGGAACCGGCTTTGGCGTCATCCTTGCAATCGTCGGCCGTGCAGCAAGCCCGGAAAACCGCTCTATCGCGCTTGGAATCGCTACGGCGGCCGGTTCGGCAGGTCAGGTGTTTGGCGCGCCCGTTGCCGAAGTGTTGCTGCAAAGCTATCCGTGGCAAACCGTGTTTGTGATCTTTTCGGTGGTTATCCTTGCCGCGCTTGTCGCCCTGCCTTTCCTGCAGACCCCGACAATCGCCAGCAAGAAAGAACTGGAAGAGTCGCTTGGCACCGTCTTGGTCCGCGCGTTCAAAGACCCATCCTATACTATGATCTTTCTGGGCTTCTTTTCTTGCGGCTATCAGCTTGCTTTCATCACCGCGCATTTTCCGGCCTTTGTGACCGAAAAATGTGGGGCCATTGATCCGTCGGGTATTTTGGCAGGAATTGGCATCACCTCGACCTCGGCCTTGGGCGCAATTGCAATTTCGGTGATCGGCTTGGCCAATATTGCCGGAAGCATCCTGTCGGGCTGGTTGGGCAAACGCTATACCAAGAAATATCTTCTGGCCGGCATTTACCTTGGCCGCACGGTTGCTTCGGCGCTGTTCATCATGTTGCCGATGACGCCGACGACAGTGCTGCTGTTCTCGCTGGTCATGGGTGCGCTTTGGTTGGCCACCGTGCCGCTAACCTCTGGCTTGGTCGCGCATATCTACGGCTTGCGCTATATGGGAACGCTTTACGGCTTTGTCTTTCTTAGCCACCAGATTGGCAGCTTCCTTGGCGTTTGGCTTGGCGGCAAGATGTATGATTTGACGGGCGACTACACCATGGTTTGGTGGATCGGCGTCGGCGTAGGTGCATTTTCGGCGCTGGTGCATTTACCAATCCGGGAAAAACCGCTGCTTGCTCAAGCTGCCTGATCATTCAGGATGCATCGGCTTCGCCAGCAAGATCTCTAGATCGCGGGTTGGCGTGAAATTGGCCTTCTCCATCACAAAGGTGGTGGGGCCAGTCTTTTTAAGACCGTCCGCGCACAGTGAAATCACATTTTCCGCAGCACCTTTGTCCAGCGTCAGGCGAAATTTTCCAATTGGCCCCGCCCAAGAGTTTGCCGTGCGCAACACATATGAAATGTTGTCGGCCACGCCCATCGTGTAAGTGTCACTGCCATCTTTGTAAGTCAGCGCTTTGACCAAGGCCTTCGACGTGCCGTCATCCACACAGTAGCGCGCTTTTTCGTCCATCAAATAGTCTGATGTGACGGGGTATTCCCAGCCAAACAAGCCGCCCGGTGGATGGCTTTCATATTCGTGCGCAATCTGCACCTGCTTGCCTGCGGGAAACGTCTGGGTCCAGTGGTATCGCAGCACGATGGACCACGTCGGGTATATGTCGTCTGGCAACGGGGCGACGCCTTCGGTTTGGTAAAAATCGGCAAGGCCCTTTGCGGCCATTTCGTTGCGTTGAGCCTGGCTTAGCGATTGAATGGCCGCCAGAATGGCTTCGGTATCCAGAGTTAGCGGAAGCCCCAGGGCGGCCAAGTCTGCGGTAACGTCGCGACCGGGCGCATCATATTGCGCTGACAGCGGGGCATTTTCATCCCACGGCGGTTCGATCACGGCAATACGATCAATTTGAACCGGCACTTCGATTCCATCGACCACAGCTTTGAAATTCATAAGATTTTCGCGGCCAATATCTTCGGGCAGATTGTAGGCCGACTCCATCATCGCCGCCAACATGATCGGGGGCAGCGGAAAAATCACCTCGCCGGTCACGTCTTTGTCAGTCAGGTTTTGAAAGACATACGCAACCTTGATCTTCTCAGGGCCGATATAAAGGTCTTCCTCTTGCATCGCGACGGCTTCGGTTTGCCCAAAGGTTAGGCCAGTCGCCGACAACCCGCCATAACCGTCATTGGCAAAGGCGGCTGTTGGCAAAAGCAAAAGGCTGGCGCAAAGAAACCGGGTCGGCAACATGGCAATATCCTTTGACCTAAATGCCAGCATTTGGCGCCGGAAACCCAATTTTCGCAAGCTCTTGTAGTGGCCGCAGGCACCTGCCAGTTTGCCGTGAAAAGGAGACATCATGCGCTCAGGTATCGTCGCTCTTGTGCTGGCATATGTGCTCAGCCAGTTTTACCGCGCCTTTCTGGCGGTGCTGACCCCAGTTCTTGCAAAAGATCTTGGCGCAACGCCCGAAAGTCTTGCCTCGGCCTCTGGGCTTTGGTTCCTCGCGTTTGCGTTGATGCAGATTCCGGTCGGTGCGGCGCTTGACCGGATTGGGCCGCGGCGCACTGCCGCCGGTTTGCTGGCGGTGGCTGGAGTGGGGGCGGCTGTGTTCGCGACGGCCAAGGGGGCAGGCGGTATCAATCTGGCGATGGTGCTGATTGGCGCTGGCTGCGCACCGGTTTTGATGGCCAGCTACTATCTGTTCGCGCGCAGCTTTTCGCCTGCGGTTTTTGGCACGCTGGCGGGCGTTGTGATTGGCATCGGATCGCTTGGAAACATTGCGGCCTCGCTGCCTTTGTCGGCGGCAGTTCAAGCTTTTGGCTGGCGGGGAACA
>JAHEDL010000498.1 GCA_024641255.1 Pseudorhodobacter sp. | reverse complement strand
TGGTGGGCAACCCGTCGTCGGTGCATGCCGAGGGCCGCGCGGCGAAGGCGTTGATGGAGCGCGCGCGCGGGCAAATTGCCGCAGCTTTGGGCGCAGAGGGCGCCGATATTGTGTTTACATCCGGCGCAACCGAAGCCGCGGCGCTGGCTTGTGGCGGGCGCGGACTGGTTTGTGCGGCGGTGGAACACGAGGCGGTGGCGGCGTGGTGCGACCCGACTTTGCCGGTGGATGCGGCGGGAACCGTTGCCGTCAGCGATCCGGGCCGCAGCGCACTGCAACTGGCAAATTCGGAAACCGGAGTGGTGCAAGAGCTGCCCGAGGGGCTAGCGGTTTCTGACCTGACCCAGGCTTTTGGCAAATTGCCTTTGGCGTTCAATTGGTTGGGCTGCAGCATGGGGCTGGTTTCGGCGCATAAGCTGGGCGGGCCAAAAGGCATAGGCGCGTTGGTTTTGCGGCGTGGTCTGGATATTGCATCGCAGTTGAAGGGCGGCGGGCAAGAGATGGGGCGGCGGGCAGGTACCGAGAACATCATCGGCATCGCGGGGTTCGCCGCAGCAGCGCAAGCGGCGGCGCAAGATTTGGCCGACGGCGTGTGGGAGCGGGTGGCTGAAATTAGAAATATTCTAGATTCAGCATTGTCCGCGCAGGGATTTGAGACTATTTCAGTCGGGAATACCGCAAAGCGGTTGCCGAACACGTTGAACCTGATCGCGCCGGGCTGGAAAGGCGAGACGCAGGTGATGGCGATGGACTTGGCAGGCTATGCGATTTCGGCGGGGTCTGCCTGTTCCAGTGGCAAGGTGCGCGCCAGTCGGGTGTTGAAGGCGATGGGGTTTGACGAGGCTTTGGCGGGACAAGCGATCCGCATCTCGTTGGGGCCCGATGTGACGGAAGATGACGTGCTGCGCTTTGCCGATGCATGGGCGCGGGATTACAAGAGAATTCGTTCGCGCGTTGCGTGAAGATCAGGCGGTAACGCCTTGCGATAGAAGGAAGAAGGCAATGGCCGAAGTAATTACGGAAGTCCGCGAAGGCGTCGATCGGGAAACCATCGAAACCGTGGAAGCCATGTCTGGCGCCTATAAATACGGCTGGTCGACCGATATCGAGATGGACTACGCGCCGAAGGGCGTTTCGGAAGATATCGTTCGGTTGATTTCGCAGAAAAACAACGAACCGGAATGGATGCTGGAATGGCGTCTGACCGCCTATCGCCGCTGGGTGAATATGGAAGAGCCGCGGTGGGCAATGCTGCACTACCCGGAAATCGACTATCAGGATCAGTATTACTACGCCAAACCCAAAAGCATGGCCGTCAAACCAAAGTCGTTGGACGAGGTTGATCCCAAGCTGCTGGCAACCTATGCCAAGCTTGGTATCCCATTGAAAGAACAGCTTATTCTGGCGGGCGTCGAAGGTGCGGAAACCGCAGGCGAGCGCAAGGTTGCCGTGGATGCGGTGTTCGATTCTGTGTCGCTGGGCACCACCTTCAAGGCCGAACTGGCGAAGGCGGGGGTGATTTTCTGTTCGATTTCGGAGGCGATCAAAGACCACCCTGACCTGGTGAAGAAATACCTTGGGTCGGTTGTGCCGCAATCTGACAACTTCTTTGCTACGCTGAATTCGGCAGTGTTTTCAGATGGTTCGTTTGTCTACATTCCGCCAAACACCCGCTGCCCGATGGAGCTTTCGACCTATTTCCGCATCAACGCGGAAAACACCGGCCAGTTTGAACGCACGCTGATCATTGCCGACGAAGGATCTTACGTCAGCTATCTGGAAGGCTGTACCGCGCCGAAGCGCGACACCCACCAGCTGCACGCGGCGGTGGTGGAACTGGTGATCCTGAAGGACGCCGAGGTGAAATATTCCACGGTGCAAAACTGGTATCCGGGAGATGAAAACGGCAAGGGCGGCATCTATAACTTTGTCACCAAACGCGCCGATTGCCGCGGCGATCGGGCCAAGGTGATGTGGACGCAGGTGGAAACCGGGTCGGCGATTACCTGGAAATACCCGTCTTGCATCTTGCGCGGCGATGACAGCCAAGGCGAATTCTATTCGATCGCCATCGCCAACAACGCGCAGCAAGCCGACACCGGCACCAAGATGGTGCATTTGGGTAAGAATACGAAATCGCGTATTGTTTCCAAGGGCATATCGGCGGGCAGGGCGCAGAATACCTATCGGGGTCTGGTGTCGATGCACCCCAAAGCCACCAATTCGCGCAACTATACGCAATGCGACAGCCTGCTGATTGGTGATAAATGTGGCGCGCATACCGTGCCCTACATCGAGGTGAAGAATAACTCGTCGCGGGTGGAACACGAAGCGACGACCTCGAAAGTGGATGAAGATCAGCTGTTCTATTGCCGGTCGCGCGGGATGGACGAAGAAGAAGCCGTGGCGCTGGTGGTGAATGGCTTCTGCAAAGAAGTTCTGCAAGCCCTGCCGATGGAATTTGCGATGGAAGCGCAAAGTCTGGTGGCGATTTCGCTGGAAGGCTCGGTGGGCTGATATGGCGGAACCTGCGGTTGATCGTCCGGTCATCACGCTGCCCCCGGAAGAGGAGGCAGCGGTACGGAGCTATTACGCGCAGGCGCAAGTCATTTTAGAATATGGCTCTGGCGGGTCGACAGTGATCGCGGCGGAACTGCCGGGCAAGACGATCTTTTCGGTGGAAAGCGATGTGAAATGGCTGGGAGGCATGAAAAGCTATTTTGCCGCCAATCCACCGGCGTCGCTGCCGCTGATGCACCACGGCAAGATCGGGCGCACCAAGGCTTGGGGCTTTCCGCAATCGGAGGAACATTTCCGCAAGTGGCCGGGATATCCTTTATCTATCTGGGACTTGCCAGAGTTTGTTCACCCCGATGTTGTGCTGATTGATGGCCGGTTTCGCGCCGCCTGCTTTCTGACCACGCTGTTCCGCTGCACCCGGCCGCTGACGCTGCTGTGGGATGATTACATTGACCGCCCGGCCTACCACGAGGTCGAAAGCCTGCTGAAACCTGTTGAGATGATCGGGCGCATGGCCCGGTTTGACGTTGTTCCGATGCCCATTCCGGCCGACCGGCTGCTGTGGGTCATCCAAACCTATCTGCGCGCCAACTGACGCCGACCTGAAGGACAAAAAGATGCTGGAAATCAAGAACCTGCATGTGAAACTTGAAGAAGAAGACAAGGTGATCCTGCGCGGGGTCAATCTTTCGATCGGCGCGGGCGAAGTGCATGCCATCATGGGGCCGAACGGCTCTGGCAAATCGACGCTGTCTTATGTGCTGTCGGGCCGCGATGGCTATACCGTCACCGACGGTTCGGCCACGCTCGATGGCGAAGAACTGCTGGAAATGGAACCCGAAGCCCGCGCCGCGGCGGGGCTGTTTTTGGCCTTCCAGTACCCGGTGGAAATTCCGGGCGTTGGCAACATGACCTTCCTGCGCACCGCAGTGAACGCGCAGCGCAAGGCGCGCAACGAGGCGGAAATTTCGGCCGGGGATTTCCTGAAACTGGTGCGCGAAAAGGCCAAGACGCTGAAGATCGACGCCGATATGCTGAAGCGCCCGGTCAACGTGGGCTTTTCGGGCGGCGAGAAAAAGCGCAACGAAATCCTGCAGATGGCGATGCTGGAACCGAAAATGTGCATCCTTGACGAGACTGACTCGGGTCTTGACGTTGATGCGATGAAACTGGTGTCCGAAGGCGTCAACGCGCTGCGCTCGGCCGGGCGGTCGTTCTTGGTGATCACTCACTATCAGCGCCTGCTGGATCATATCAAACCAGATGTGGTGCATATCATGGCAGCGGGTCGCATCATCAAGACTGGCGGGCCGGAACTGGCGCTGGAAGTTGAAAACAACGGCTACGCTGATCTTTTGGCGGAGGGGCTGTAATGGCCATCGCGCAATCGAAACTTGATGCGTTGGAGGCGCGGATTGCCGGGCTTTCCTTCGCAAAACCGGGCTGGCTGGGGGCGGCGCGCACCGATGCTTTGACGCGTCTGAACGCGATGGGCATGCCGGGCAAGCGTGATGAATACTGGCGCTACACCGATCCGGCCTCGCTGATTTCGGCGCAGCCCAGCTCGGCAAATCTGTTCGATCCGGGCGACGAGCCGCCGGTGTTTGATGCGATTGATCGGTTGAAAATCGTGTTCGTGGACGGCGTTTTTGATCCGGCGCAGTCGGATGATTTCGCGCTGGAAGGCGTGCAGATCGAACGTCTGGCCACCGCCGCCAGCACCGATATTCACTGGGCGCGCGACATCTATGGCGTGCTTGAAACGCGCGGGCAGACCCCGGTGCAGCGCCCGCTGGCGGCCCTGAACACCGCCTTTGCTACCGATGGCGTTCTGGTGCGGGTCACGGGCAAGCCGTCAAAGCCGATTTCCTTGATTTACCAACACAAATCAATCACTTCCGACGCGATCTTGCACAACTGCGT
>JAHEDL010000488.1 GCA_024641255.1 Pseudorhodobacter sp. | reverse complement strand
AGTCGGTCGCCAATCGCCACACTTCTTGCGTGCCGCTGCCTTCGGCGATGCCGACCAACAACGGAAAAATCGTTGTCACATCAGATCCTTGTCTGCTTTGCGTCCTTAGACGGTAGCTTGTCCTTATCCCGAATTTGATCATACTGTGACAGGTGGCAAAGAGTCGAGGCGGCAATGCAGGGGGTGATGATGCAGGCGGATGTGGTGGTCATGGGTGGCGCAGTCATGGGGGCGTCTTGCGCCTATTGGCTGACAAAGATGAACCCCGGCTTGCAAGTGCTTGTTGTTGAACGCGATCCCAGCTTTGCGTATGCCTCGACAGCGCTTTCGGTGGCCTCGATCCGGCAGCAGTTTTCCACCGCAGTCAATGTGGCGATTTCGCGGTTTGGCATTGATTTCATTCGGAACTTCCAAGAGCGCCTTGGGGTTGATGTTGGTATCGGCTCATTGGGGCTGAAGGAAAACGGCTATCTGTTTTTGGCGCATAGCGCCGAAGGTGCGGGCCTGCTGGAAGATCTGGCGGCAATGCAGCGGTCGTTCGGAGCGGCGACCGAAGTGTGGACGCCGGAACAGATCAAGGCGCGGTTTCCCTGGCTAGAGGTGGGCGATCTGACGGCGGGCAGCTTTGGCAACCGTGACGAAGGCTGGTTTGACAATATGGGCCTGCTGGCGGGGTTCCGCGCGGCGGCCAAGGCGCAGGGCGCCACCTTTGTCACCGATGAGGTGGTGGGGATCGAAACCGCCTCGGGCAAAGTGACGGGTGTGCGCTTGGCCAAGGCCGGGTTGGTGGCCTGTGGCGTCGCGGTGAATGCCGCAGGCACGCGTGCGGGGCAGGTGGCGCGGATGGCGGGGCTGGATCTGCCGGTAGAGCCGCGTAAACGCACGGTTTTCGTGATTGATGCGCCGAATGCGCGCCATCCCGATGCGCCGCTTTTGGTCGACACCGGGTTTTATCTGCGCCCGGAGCAGGGGCATTGGATCACCGCGACGGTGCCGCAAGAGGACGGCCCCTGCGCCGCCGACGATTTCGAACCGGATCTGCATCTGTTCGAAGATGTGATTTGGGAACAGCTTTACGCCCGCGCTCCGGGGTTTGACGCGGTAAAGGTGGTGCGGCACTGGGTGGGGCATTATGCCTATAACACCTTGGATCAGAATGCGATTTTGGGTCCGCATCCAGATCTGCCGAACCTGTTTTTCATGAACGGTTTCTCGGGTCACGGCTTGCAGCAATCGCCCGCGGTTGGCCGGGGGTTGGCCGAACATATTCTGACCGGTGGTTGGCAAAGCCTTGACCTTTCAGACCTGTCGATTGACCGGGTTCTGAAAGGTCAGCCATTCCGCGAAGCTGCGATTGTTTGATATATCAAACCGTTAAGGCGCGACGCTAACCTTGTGCCTTAACCGCTGCAGCCCGGATTGCCGCAATATTCGCGCCATAAGGGGCCGGGTTTTCAACCGAACCGCCTTTGAACACGGCAGAGCCTGCCACCAAAACATCCGCGCCCGCCGCAGCGACCAAGGGCGCGGTTTCAACCGTAACGCCGCCGTCGATTTCAATATGGATCGGACGATCACCGATCATCGCGCGCAGGTTGCGGACCTTTTCGATCTGCGAGTGGATGAACTTCTGGCCGCCAAAGCCGGGGTTCACCGTCATCACGCAGACCAGATCAACCATATCCAGCAGATGCGACACGGCCTCAATCCCGGTGCCCGGATTGATTGCCAGACCGGCTTTTTTGCCTGTCGCACGAATGGCTTGCAGCGTGCGGTGAATGTGCGGACCGGCTTCAAGATGCGCAGAGATCACATCGGCACCGGCTGCGGCAAAGGCATCGATATAGGCGTCAACCGGCGAGATCATCAGGTGAACGTCCATCACGCCTTTGATATGCGGCCGGATCGCAGCACAGGTGGCTGGGCCGAAGGTGATGTTGGGAACGAAATGGCCGTCCATCACATCGACATGCACCCAGTCTGCGCCTTGGGCTTCAATAGCGCGACATTCGGCGCCAAAGTTGGCAAAATCGGCGGAAAGGATCGATGGCGCGATTTTGATGGTGCGCGAGAAGGACATGGGCAGCTCCTGTAAGATTTGCGCCTTAATAGCGCAAATCTTGGGCTGGGGTCCAGCGGTGGTATGTATTTATATTACATAACAATCATTATCGGACAAAATGCACGCACTGTTAACTACCCGCCCGCAGCGAAGAATGCGCGCCACCGGATGCCCCGATGGCGCGCGTTTGCCTTACGCGCCTTCGTAGGCGCTTTCGTAGCGCAAGATGGCGTCGTCGCCCAGATAGCTGCCGGTCTGCACTTCGATCAGGCGCAGATCAACGCGGCCCGGATTGCTTAGCCGATGCGGCGCGCCGATTGGGATTTGCACGAACTGACTTTCGGTGACGAAGGTTTCGGTTTCGCCCACCGTGACAAAAGCCGACCCTTCGACAACCACCCAAAGTTCGGCGCGGTGAACGTGGCTTTGCAGCGTCATCGCTTCGCCTGGCTTCACCACAAGCGCCCGCACCTGAAAGCGCCCACCTTGGGTCAGCGTTTCGGCGTGGCCCCATGGCATCGATTGCCGTGACATTTCTGTGGCCTGAACGATGCCGTTGGCCGCCATCAGATCAACTGCTTGCGCCACTGATTGCGCGCTATCAAGGTCGGCGACCAAAACCCCGTCGCGCGTGGCGATTGCTGCGATGTTGCGCAGGCCAACACCAACAATCTGCATGGCGTTGTCTTCCGCGCGCAACAGCGTGTTCTGACAATCCAGCGCAAGCGCCGCGCCGCTGGTGCTGACCCCGTCTGCGTCGCGCGGGCTTTCTTGCCAAACGGTGCGCCAGTTGCCCAGATCTGCCCAAGCCGGGTCCATCGGCACGACAACGCCCTGCTCTTTTTCCATCACGGCATAGTCAAAGGAAATGTCAGTGGCGGTGCGAAACGCATCGCCCATGCGGAAGAAATCCGGATCTTTCACGCCGTCGCGGATCGCCCGACGCACGGCGGCACGCAAGGCTGGCGCATGGCGGCCAAAAGCCGATCGGATGGTGGTAACAGCCGCAAGGAAAATCCCCGAGTTCCAGACATAGCGGTCGGCGGCCAGCATGGCTTCGGCGCCGGCAAGGTCAGGCTTTTCGATGAACTGCACAAAATGCTGCGGTCCCGATGCGTCGTCCAGACTGTGGCTAAGTTCGATATAGCCATAGCCGGTTTCGGTGTGATTTGGCCGAATGCCAAATGTTACAATTTCACCATCCCGCGCCGACGCCCTGCCCGCTTCGATTGCCGCAGCAAGGGCTTTGATATTGCCGATGCGGTGGTCGGTGGGCAGAACCAGCATCAAGGCTGACGGGTTTTCGGCGTGCAGAATTTCGGCCGCTGCACAAATTGACGCTGCGCTGTTGCGCGCTTCGGGTTCGATCACAACCGACGCCGACAGATTGATTTCAGCCAGCTGTTCGCCCACGATAAAGCGGTAATCATGGCCTGTGACCAACAGCGGGTCCGGCAAGCCAAGGCTTTTAACGCGTTGCAAGGTTGATTGCAGCAGGCTTTCCTTGCCCATCAACCGGGTGAATTGCTTGGGGAAGCTTTTACGCGATACAGGCCACAACTGTTTGCCGCTACCGCCGCATAGCACGACCGGGTGAATTTTCGTATCATTTGTCATCAGGGTGCCTCATGCAAGTCTTTACAACTTCAGATACCGGTGAACGCAATGAAACCAGGCACAGCCGCAGCACAGACCGTGCCGCTTGCCGCGCCGAACCAGAAACAGCACCGCAAAAGGCGGATACCAATGCGCAGTCTGTGATTTAGGGCGGTGGACTTCCGCGACTTAAACCATTGTTAACTAAGGCTGGTATCGCCTACCATGGAGCGAGTGTCGCGCAACCTTTAGGATATAACCGCAGCGGTTAAGCATAATCGATTAACCATAAAGTGCATTTTAAGCGCGATAGGATATCGACGCGAATAGGCGTAATTTTGCAAAGCATGGCCGATGTTACGGGATATAACGCCGTTGCCAAGTAAAATCATATAAAAGAAAGGCCCGCAGCTTTCGCTGTGGGCCTTTATAATACGGTTGTATAATTATTGCAATCAGACCAGTTTACGATCGCGCGCGATCATTGCAGCATGGGTGCGGTTCTTTGCGCCAAGTTTCCGGCTCATGGTTTTAACGTGCAATTTGACGGTAACTTCTTGCAGATCATGGTCGCGGGCAATTTCCTTGTTCGACTTGCCTTCGCAAATCCCGCGCAGCACATCAACTTCGCGCGGCGACAGCAGCATGTCCTTGGCGCCCTGATCTTTTTTCATCAGGCTCATCGGTGCATAGGTTTCGCCTGCCACCATAAACCGGGCCGCCGCCACCATCGACCGCGAGCCCAAGGTTTTCGGCACATAGCCCGCCGCCCCCATCGCCAAAGCCTGCTCG
>JAHEDL010000486.1 GCA_024641255.1 Pseudorhodobacter sp. | reverse complement strand
GCCTCGGCCAAAGCCGCCTCGAACGCCGGGCCAAAATCATTGTCGGTAATCGCGGCAAACGGCGGCAGACCAAAATCGCCAACCCACTCTTTCAGCAGAACATTCATCGCAGATCTCCTTTGCCGCAAAGCTAAGCAGCGCGGCACGGAAGGTCCAGCCATTGCTCTTTGCAAAATACTCTCGCCGAAGGCACGCCGCGCGCCAGCGCTGCAAAGACTTGCGCCGCAGGCGCGCTATCAGATCACCGGTCGGATTTGGCCTTCAGCCGGGCTTCCAGCCGCCGCAGCACCAAAGACAGAGTGATGGTCATCGTCAGATACAGCAAGGCCACCACATTATACGTCTCGAAATAGCGGAAATTTCCCGCCGCCGTCACCTTGCCCAACTGCGTGATGTCCGACACCCCCAGCACCGACACCAAGCTGGAATCCTTCACCATCGCCACAAAATCATTGCCCAGCGGCGGCAGAATGGTGCGGAACGCCTGCGGAAACACCACATGGCGAAAGCGCTGCCAGCCGCTTAGACCCAACGCCTGCGCCGCTTCAATCTGGCCTCGGTCCACCGCCTGCAAGCCAGCGCGAAAAATCTCGGCCAGAAACGCCGAATACGCCAGAGTCAACGCAATGATCGCCCGCCACAACAGCGGAAAATCCCGCGTTTTCAACACCGCAAGGCCCAAAGGCTCTGCCAGCCAGTTCCACGCAATCACGAAACCCGGGGTCACCGCAAAGGCCACATACAGCAGCAGCACCATGATCGGCACACCGCGCACGACCTCGATGTAAAACCGCGCGCCCTGCCGCAACAGCACAAAGCGCGACAGCCCCGCCAGCGCCAAGGCCAAGCCCAGAACGCAGGCCAGACCATAGGCGATCAGCGTGACCATCACCGTCAGCCAGATCCCCTTCGACAGCGTCGCCATCGCGTCCGAATACACATCCGAAGCCCAGACCTGATAAAACAACACCGCCCCGATGACGCAAAGCGCCACCAGCCACCACGGAAAATCTTGCTGTTCTTGCGGTTGCGCCATCAGAAACGGCCCCGGACGATGCCGGGGCCGGATGCCTTACTGACCCATCTTGTAATCAAGGAACCATTTCTTGTTCAGCGCCTCAAACGTGCCATCGGCCTTCAGCGCGGCGATGCCTGCGTTCATCGGTGCCACCAGGTCTGACCCTTTCGGGAAGATAAAGCCGAAATCTTCGCTGGCCAGCGGTTCGCCAATGATCTTCAGCGCGCCGTTCGATGCCGCAACATAGCCATTCGCCGCCGTTGAATCCGAAAGCGTCAGGTCCACGTCGCCGGTTTTCAACGCCTCCAGCCCCGCGCCAAAGGTTTCAAACTTGACCACGCGCGGGTTTTCTTCGTTGCCGTCCAGAATGTTGTAGATCGCCGCATAGAACGGCGAGGTGCCGGGTTGTGCCGAAACCAGCAATTCCGGAATGGCGGCAAAAGACGCCGCATCGGTAAAGCGTGCTTCATCGCCGCGCACGATCATCAGCATTTCAGACCGCATGTAGGGTTCGGAAAAATCGACCTTTTCCTTGCGATCATCCTTAATGGTGATGCCGGTCATCCCCATGTCAAACTGGCCTTCCGACACCGCCGGAATCATCGCATCCCAAGAGATGTTTTCGTATTTCACCTTGAAATTCATCCGCTTGGCAAGTTCGGCCAGCGCATCATATTCCCAGCCAATCGCTTTGCCGTCCTTGTCCAGAAATTGCAGCGGCGGATAGGCATTTTCGGTGACGATCACAATTTCCTTGCCGCCAAGGTCGGGCAGATCTTGTGCGAAAACGGCCGACGAAAAAGTCATGGCAAGGCCCGCAAGGGCAGCAGCAAATTTCATGGGCGTGAACTCCCTGTCACGATGTTGATGCCAGACTATGCCTGCGTTCCGCGCTGCGGGGCAAGGGGGCGGCACAGCAGTGGCCTGCCAAGATTGCGGCAAACCATGGCAAATCTTTCTCTTTTTGCCGGTGTTGGCTGTGCACGCCTGCACAACCTGCCATCATTTCCCCGCCACATCGCCCCATTGCGTCATGCCCGCCACAGGATCATCTTGGCCGCAACAACCGATGGAGGCACCTTTGGCCAGACTTCCCACCTATTTCATCAGCCACGGCGGCGGGCCTTGGCCTTGGCTGGCCAATATGCGGCAAATGCTTGCCAGTCTTGAAGTGTCATTGGCGCGGATGCCTGCCGAGATCGGCACCACGCCAAAGGCGATCCTGATGGTGTCCGGCCACTGGGAAGAACCTGATTTTGCGGTGATGTCGGCGGCCAAACCCGGCATGATCTATGATTACGGCGGCTTTCCGCCGGAAACCTACCGCATCATTTACCCCGCCCCCGGCGCGCCCGATCTGGCGGCGCGCACCGCAGAATTGCTCAAATCCGCTGGTCTGCCGACGCATCTTGACCCCAAGCGCGGCTTTGACCACGGCACTTTTGCCCCCGCCTATGTGATGTATCCCAAGGCAAACGTGCCGATCTTTCAGGTGTCGTTGCAGCACGGCTATAATCCGGCAGCGCATTTTGCACTCGGTCGCGCCTTGGCGCCGTTGCGTGACGAAGGCGTGCTGATCGTTGGCTCTGGCCTCTCATATCACAACCTGCGCCTGTTCGGGCCGGGGGCCAAAGCCCCGTCGGCGGCGTTTGACCAGTGGCTTCACAAGGCGATGACGCAAACCGGGGCCGCCCGCACCAAGGCGTTGATGGCATGGGAAACCGCGCCGCATGCCCGCGTCTGCCACCCGCAAGAAGACCATTTCGTGCCGCTGTTCGCCGCCCTTGGCGCGGCCGAGGACGAAGTTGCAACGCGGGTCTATCACGACACCAATGTGTTCGGCGGCGTGACGGCCTCTAGCTACCGCATCGGCTAACCAACGCCCACCCCCTGTGCAGCATGGCTTGCGCAGGGGCACCGCTTGGCGGCAAAGGTTGACATTAGGTAAAGACTCACAGTCAAGTCATTGACTTTATTGATCAGAATTCGTGTCGCACTGTGCGACACCTGTTTCTGGTCGCCCCGCATAGCGCCCGCGCGTTAAACGCCAATCATCCGCGACCGCGCCTTCAAGGCCTGCAACCACGCCAGCCCATGCACCGTCGCCCGCGCCGGCCGATACTCGGCGGCAACCCAGCCATCATAGCCACTTTCGTCCAGTTCTGCACAGAGCCCGGTCAAATCAAAACCGCCGCCGCCCGGTTCGTTGCGGCCAGGAAACCCCGCAATCTGAACGTGGTTGACCCGATGCTTGTGCCGCGCCCAAACCGACGCCGGGTCGCCATGAATCCGCGCCGCGTGCCACAGATCAAACTGGATCCCAACGCCGTCCAGCCCCAGATCATCCAGAATCCGACCCGCCTGATCAAAGTCATTCAGGAAATATCCCGGCATGTCATCGGGGTTCAGCGGTTCGACCGTGATCTTCAACGCAGGTGCTTGCGCCACAGCCCAAGCCAAATTCTCGGTGTAAACCTGTTCGGCCAACTGGCCCTTGGCCACGCCCGCCATCACATGCACGCGCCCGGCCCCCAGCCTTGCTGCCAGTTCGGCGGCGCGCAGAAACCCGTCGCGAAAGCGCCCCTCTTGTCCCGGCACGGCGGCAAAACCACGATCCCCCGCCGCCCAATCCCCCGGCGGCGTGTTGATCAGCGCCAGCGGAATACCGGCCAGCGCCAGTTCCCAATCCTTGGCGGCAAAATCATAGGGGAACAGAATTTCCACCCCGTCAAAGCCCGCCTGCGCGGCAAGCCCCGGCCGATCGAGGGCGGCGACCTCGGTGAAAAGCATGGTCAGATTGGCGGCGAACTGCGGCATCAGGGCAGGTCTATCGAAGGAATCACAGGAAAGAAACACCCTTCTGACCAAAGCCCGAACCAGCTTTGCCCGTCATGCGGCGCATGTACGCCCAATTCGATCAGCCGATAGAAGGATTTGCGATCAATCAACGCCTCTAACCCCGACCGCACATGCACATAAGGCGAAGGTTCGCCCGTGACAGCATCGCGCACCACGCGGATCGGATTTTCCGCGCTGGCCACAACTTCGTCTTCGGTCTTGGTGTAAAACCGCAACCGCTGCGCAGCACCCTCACCCTCCACGTCGAAATCAATCGCCAGCATCGGCGCGTCGTCCACAATGATGCCAACCTTTTCAACCGGGGTGACCAGAAAATACCGATCACCTTCGCGCTTCAAGATCGACGAGAACAGCTTGACCAACGGCGCCCGCCCAATCGGTGTGCCTTCGTGAAACCAGGTGCCGTCGCGGGCGATGCGCATATCAATATCGCCGCAAAACGGCGGGTTCCACAGATGCAGCGGCGGCGGCCCCTTTTTCGCTGCCGCCTGGACCGAGGCCGCCAACCCAGAAGCCGATGGTTTCACGATCATTTGTGCATTCCCGCTTTTTGGCATTTGTGCCCGAGGCTCAA
>JAHEDL010000477.1 GCA_024641255.1 Pseudorhodobacter sp. | reverse complement strand
GCAGCAGCGAGACGTAGGAAATCCGCTTTGCTTCGGGGCGGGTGAAGCTGTCGATATGGGCGGTGTAATAGGCTTGCAGATCGGCATCGGTCAGCACCGCAAGCGGCGTGGTCAGGCTTTTTTCGGTCAGCGGCAGCATGGAAAATCCGCGCTGTTCGCCTGCCCAAGCCGCCACGGTGTCGGTCACGGCGGCAGGGGCCGCGATGCCGCCGGTGATGGCGGTTTGCAGCAATTGCCGCGCGGTATCAGCGCGCAGACCGGCTTCGAAGGTGGCTTCGGTCAGGTTGTTTTGTTGCAGCACTTGCCGATAGGCGGCGCGATCAAAGCTGCCCGACACGCCCTGAAAGCTGGCGATGGCCGACAGTTTGGCCGCGACGGTGGCATCACCAACCGAAAGGCCGATACGGTCGGCTTCATTATCAAGGGCGGCGCGGTTCAGCACCTGTTGCAGCACTTGCCGGTCAATGCCCATCGCTTGCGCCATGGCGAAGTTGATCGGCTGACCCGCCTGTTGCGACAGCGCGTTCATCTGCTGACGCAGGGCGCGGGCGTAATCATTCACGTCGATCTTGCGATCACCCACCGACCCAATCGAGGTGACGCCGCCGCCAAAGTTGGTGACGCCAAAGCCGCCCAAGCCGCCGACGATCATCGCCAGCATCACCCAAGCCATCACCGAGGCTCCGCGGCGTTTTTTCTTCGGGGCGTCGTCTTCGGTATGCGGTGCCTTGGCCATGGGATTTCCTAAGGTCAAAAGGTGTCAACAGGTTTGCCCGCCTGTCTAAGCGGAAGGCAGGCGGGGGGCAAGAGTTGGGCGTCAGATGCGGAAAGCTGCCAAACGCCGAAAAGTTTCGGCAATGCCAGCCGCATCGACGTTGGCAAAAGCAATGCGGATCTGGCGTTTGCCATCGGCAGAGCCTTCGGGTTGGAACATGGTGCCCGGCAGCATCAACAGGCCCGCATCCGCGACCAAACGCTTGCAAAGCGCATCTGACGCAAGGTCGAACGGATGTTCGACATAAGCAAAATAGGCACCGCAGCCCAAAAGCTTCCAATCGGGCAGGGCGCCAAAGCCGCCCACCATCGCCGCACGGCGCGCAAGGATTTCGGCGCGTTCGCCCGCCACCCATTGCGCAAGGTTCTGCATACCCCAAAGCGCGCCAATCTGGCCCAGTTGGCTGGGGCAGATCGCGACGGTGTCCAGAAACTTTTCGACTTCAAAAAGCCGTGACGCCGATGCGGTGATCGCGCCGACACGGTGGCCGGTCAGCCGGTAGGCTTTTGAAAACGAATAAAGCTGGATCAGCGTGTCGGACCAGTCAGGGTCGGTGAACAGATCATGCGGGCGGCCAGAACGGCTGTCGAAATCGCGGTAGGTTTCGTCGACGATCAGCGCAAGGCCACGGGCGCGGCACAGATCGCGGAAGGCGGCCAAGGTTTCGGCCGGATATTCGGCACCACCGGGGTTGTTGGGCGACACCAGCACGATGGCACGGGTGCGATCGGTGATCAGGGCCGCGGCGGCATCGGCTTCGGGCACAAGTCCCGCGCCTGCGGGCAGCGGCACGGTTTTGACGCCTTGCATATCCAACCACATTTTATGGTTGAAATACCAAGGGGTTGGCAGAATAACTTCATCCCCGGCCCCTGCCAGCGTCGCCATCACGGCGCAAAACGCCTGATTGCAGCCTTGGGTGATTGCGGTCTGGCTTTCCAACACGGTGCCGCCATAGGCCGCCGACCATTGCGTGGCGATTTCGGCGCGCAGCGCGGGCAGGCCCAAAACGGGGCCGTAAAGATGCGCATCGGGGTTGTTCAGCGCGGCATCGGCCAGCGCCTGACGCAAGCCAAGCGGCGGGCTGTCGACCGGGGCAGCTTGGCTGATGTTGATCAGCGGGCGTTCGGGCGGAAAGGTGACGCCCTGCAACCAGCGGCGGGCTTCCATCACCGGTGGCGGGAAGGTGGCGGCCATGGCGGGGTTAAGCGGATGGGTCATGGGCGGTCGTCTCCTTGCGCGGCGGCGTGAAGCCACTTTTACGGCTGATAGCCTTTGAAGGGTAGAAAACCCGAAGCGGCGCGCCATCGCAAGGGCGCGCCTGCGTCTTTGAAAGCGGGCTTTTGGTCAGGCCGCAGGCAACGCGTGCAGCCGCTTTGCCATCAGCGCCTTATATTCCTGCCAGATCAGCCCGATCATGATCAGATCGAAAATTGCCAACAGCAGCAGGAACGGCGACCCTTGGTGAACGAATTCAAAGAGTTGGTAGATAACAAAGCCCGACAGCACCACCATTGCAGCCGGGTAGGCCCACAAGATGCGCGCCCACAGCATCACCACCATCGCCAGTTTCAGCCCGCCATGCAGCAGCAGATACCAGCCATAGAAGTTCTGGATATGGGCTGGAAACTGCTCCATCGCGCGCTGAGTCCAGGCCGCCAGCGAATCCGTCGGGTCTTCGGCGATTTCGAAATGCGTCAGCCAATAGATCAGCCGGGCGATCAGGGCGTTTGGCGTTACCAAAAGCCCAAATCCCGACAGGGTTTCGGCCAAGGTCAGCACGCCCTTGATCGCCAGACTGGCCTCGAAAAGCCAATGCAGCAACTTGGCGGGCGTTGGCCGGGCTAACGGTTTCATTTCATGCCTTAAGGTTTAATCGCGTCCGCGGAAGGGTTGGACATATTGTAGTGCCATATCCCACGGGAAGAATATCCATGTGTCTTGTGACACTTCCGTGATGTAGCTGTCGACCTGCGGTTTGCCCGACGGTTTGGCATAGACGGTGGCAAAATGCGCGTTCGGATAAAGCTTGCGCACGACTTCAAGGGTTTTGCCAGAATCAACCAGATCGTCGACGATCAGGATCCCGGTGCCATCGCCCATCAGGTCGGCCTGCGGTGCCTTGATGACCTGCGGGTCCGATTGGGTCTGATGGTTGTAGCTTTTGATCGAGATGGTATCGACGCGGCGAATATCAAGTTCGCGGGCGACGATGGCGGCAGGCACAAGGCCGCCACGGGTGATGCCGACCACGGCTTTCCACACGCCATCGCCGGGGGCTTTGCCATCCAGCCGCCACGCCAGCGCGCGGGCATCGCGGTGCATCTGGTCCCAGCTGACATGGAAGCCTTTTTCATGCGGCAAACGATCGGTCATGGCGGGCTCCTTCAGGTGGCGATGATTTTTACGCCCAACACCGCCAACATGCCGCCAAAGCAGCGGTCAATCAGCGGTTTCAGGCCAAGGTAAGTGCGGCGGGTGCGATCAAGCGAGAAGATTCGCGCCACCAGCGTATTCCAGATTGCTTCGTTCAGGAACACGACAAGCATCAGCGCCGCAATCACCCAAGCCGGGGTGTTTGGCGGCACGGTTCCGATGAACAGCGATGAAAACATCACCGCCGCCTTCGGGTTCGAATATTGGGTCAAAAGCCCCAGCCGAAACGCCGAGGCGATAGAGCGCGGCAGCTTTCCAGCCTCGCCCAGGTTCAGCGGAACCGACGCGTCGCGCCACATATGCCACGCCATATAAAGCAGATAGGCGGCGCCAACCAGTTTGATGGTGGTCAGCAGGAACGGCGCATAGCGAAACAGCATCGACAGGCCAAAAATCGCGGCCAGCGCCCATGTCACTGCGCCCGCGGCAATGCCGCAGGCCAATGCGGCACCCGTGCGAAAGCCTTCCGTCACGCCGGTGCGCGCCGCCATCAGCACGGCGGGGCCGGGGCTGATGGCAACAAACAGATGTAGCACCGCAACGGTCAGGAAGGCGGCAAATGTCACTCTTTGCGGCCCGTCACAACGTCGATATCGGGCGCATCGACCGCCTTCATGCCGACAACATGGTAGCCCGCATCAACATGCAGGTTTTCACCGGTGGTGCCCGACCCAAGGTCCGACAGCAGGTAAAGCGAGGCTTTGCCGACCTCTTCTTGAGTCACGTTGCGGCGCAGCGGCGAATTCAGTTCGTTCCACTTCATGATATAGCGGAAGTCGCCGATGCCCGAAGCCGCCAGCGTCTTGATCGGGCCGGCAGAAATTGCGTTGACGCGGATACCGTCTTTGCCAAGATCTTCGGCAAGGTATTTCACCGAAGCTTCCAGCCCGGCCTTTGCGACGCCCATCACGTTATAATGCGGCATCACTTTTTCGGCACCATAGTAGGTCAGGGTCAGCAACGAACCGCCATCGGGCATCATCGCCGCCGCACGACGGCAGACAGAGGTGAACGAAAAGACAGAAATATCCATCGTCATCAAGAAGTTGGCGCGGCTGGTGTCAACATAGCGGCCGCGCAATTCGTTCTTGTCGGAAAAGCCGATGGCGTGGACCAGAAAGTCGATCTTGCCCCACAGCTTTTGCAAATGCGCAAACAAGGCATCAATCGAGTCTTCGTTCGACACGTCACATTCGATGAACTCGTTCATGCCGATCGACGCCGCCAGCGGCTCGACCCGTTTT
>JAHEDL010000475.1 GCA_024641255.1 Pseudorhodobacter sp. | reverse complement strand
ATCAGCTATGACGCTTTGCTGAAAGTGTTTTGGGAAAACCACGACCCGACGCAGGGGATGCGGCAGGGCAACGATATTGGCTCGACCTATCGCTCTGGCATTTACACCTACACGCCCGAACAGGCCGAAGCGGCGGTGGCCAGCAAAGCCGCCTATGGCGCAAGCCTTGCCGCCGCCGGTTTTGGCGCGGTGACAACCGAGGTTATTCCCGCCCCGACCTTCTATTTCGCCGAAGATTACCACCAGCAATATCTGGCAAAGAACCCCGATGGTTATTGCGGTATCGGCGGAACCGGCGTGACCTGCCCGATTGGTCTGGCGGTTCGGGCCTGACACAGCGCGGCTTTGGCCTTGCGCGCGGGCGTTCTTGCCCCCCGCGCAAGGCTGTTGCGTGCGTCCCTGTTGCAGCGATGATCAATCCACCGTAAACCCGGCGCTGCTGTGACAACGGCAGTTCCCGCGCGCCTGCACCTTGGATATCTTTGTCCAGACCATGTTACCCGCTGATCCGGCTTGGGCCAGATCACCCCCAACCGACCGGACCCATCATGCCCACCTATACCGCCCTGACCACCCTTCTTGGCGAAGACGCCGCCAACGCTTTGGCCGAGGCCATTGAAAAGATGGAACCCGAACCCACCGGGGTTGGCGTTTTCGAAATCGAAGACGATTCGGGCCTGTGGGAGGTTGGCGCCTATTTCCTTGAGCCGCCAAACGAAGTGCTGCTGGATGTGTTGGCGATGGCCTTCGGCGCCAAGCCCTTCGTGCTGTCGGAACTGCCAGAGATCGACTGGGTCGCAAAAGTGCGCCGCGAATTGTCGCCGGTGGAAGCCGGTCGGTTCTTTGTGTTCGGCAGCCATGATGCCGACAAGGTGCCCGCCGACCGTATCGCGCTGCAAATCGAAGCCACGGTTGCCTTTGGCACCGGCCACCACGGCACCACGCTTGGCTGTTTGCGCGCGTTTGACCGGCTGTATGAGGGCGGCTTCCGTCCGGCCAAAGTGGCCGACATCGGCTGTGGCACCGCAGTTCTGGCGATGGCAGCGGCGGCGGTGTTGCCCGATGCGCTGGTCATTGCCTCTGACATCGACGAAGTCGCGGTGGCGGTTGCCGAAGCCAACGTCGCGATCAACCATATGGAAGGCCGCATCGAATGTCTGGAAGCGGCGGGCTTTGCGCATCCGCGTCTGGCCGCTGCAGCGCCCTATGATCTGGTGTTTGCCAATATCCTGAAAGGTCCGCTGGTTGAGCTGGCCCCCGCGATGGCTGCGCATGTCGCGCCGAACGGGCTGATCATTCTGTCGGGGCTTTTGGTGGTGCAGGCCGAATCGATCACCGAAGCCTATGTCGCCGCAGGCTTCACACCGCAATCGCGCGAAGATCTGGGCGAATGGTCGGCCTTGGTATTGCGGCGGAATTAATCCCGCACCGCGTGGTTAACGGCGAAAGTTGGGCGAACGGAACGATTTGCCCAACTTTCGCCGTAATTTCGCGGTATCCAGACCAAAGGCGGGGGCCATGACGTTGGAGTTATTCGGATGGCCGACCCGAATCTGGTAGATTTTTACAGCAACGTCGCGCGCTTTGAAAAGAAGCGGGCCAAGGGCTATGGCTTTGACGCCGCAGGCACCTTGGGGCGGGCACATTTCCAGAAATCCCAATCAAAGCGCCGGTCTTTCCTGATGCCGCTTCTTCTGGTTGCTGCCTGTGGTTTTGGCCTGAAAGGCGCGATTTATCAGTCGGTTGGCGCATCGGCTTACAACGTGCGCGTGGCGGGCCTGATGGCTGGCGAAGGTTTTGACCGGCTGGGTGGGTGGCTGATGCAGGCCGATCCGGTGACGGTGTTTGTCGCCCGCAAAATCAGCCAAGGCGTCGCCGCCCTGAAATAACCGCCGCAAGACCTGTGCAACCGGGCAAGCGCCGCTTGTCCGGCTTTGTTTTGCCCAAAACACCGGCGCTTGCGCAAACCTGCGCCCAGAAACGCAAAAGGGTCAGCGCCCAAAGACGCCGACCCTTTCTTTCATCCGATAAAATCAGCCTTAGCGGCCGATCAATTCCACATCACCACGGCACAGACCGATATCGTCAAGCTCGCGGTCCGTCAGCTTGCCCAAAGCGCTGCGGGTTACGCGCGCGTCATTCCAGGCAGACAGACGGTTCAAGGTGTCAGATACGATCTGAACCGAGCGGAAAATCGAGATGGCGCCAAACGGCGCCGCGTCGGACGTCTCATAGGCGGCCATAGCGGTTATCCTTTCAAAGATACATCAACCGACAGCACCCTGCTTTCGGTGAGCGGTATCTAGCTATGCTGCAGATGCGAAGCAATGGGGGCGCAAGCATGTCTGCCTTGCGCCCATTGCATAGCCATTAATCCAAAATTTACCTCTATTTATTGGGCATTTTGAAAAGAATGGCGGTTTCTGTCGGTTTCAGCGCGCGTGTCGTCGCTTTGCTGCAACTGCATAATGCGCGCGATTCCGAAGGACAATATCCACCACCATCCCGCCACGGATTTTATTCAGCTTGGCGGATGTTCTCTTTTCGTGCTATTTCGGACCAAACAAAGAACGAGGGGCGGGCATGCGGGTTTTGGGGATCGACCCGGGGTTAAGGAACCTTGGTTGGGGTGTGATCGAGGTGAACGGCGCAAGGCTGACCCATGTCGCCAATGGCATCTGCCATTCCTTTGGTAAGGACGAGGTGGGCGATCTGGCACAACGGCTGGTATCGCTGCACACGCAACTCACCGAAGTGTTGAAAACCTACGCCCCCGATGCGGCGGCGGTCGAACATACTTTTGTCAACAAAGACGCGGTGGCCACGCTAAAACTGGGGCAGGCGCGCGGCATCGCGCTGTTGGTTCCGGCGCAATTTGGTCTGACGGTGGGCGAGTATGCCCCCAATGCGGTGAAGAAAACCGTGGTTGGGGTTGGCCATGCCGACAAGGGGCAGGTCGACCATATGGTAAAGGTGCAACTGCCGGGGGTGAAGATTGCCGGTCCTGATGCGGCGGATGCGTTGGCGATTGCGATCTGCCACGCGCATCACTTGCAAAGTGCGGGCCGGTTGCAGGCGGCGATGAAAAGGGCAGCAGGATGATCGGCAAACTTTCGGGGCGGTTGGATTGGCGCGGCGGCGATCAGGTGCTGATCGATGTGCGCGGCGTCGGCTATATCGTGCATGTCAGCGAACGCACACTGGCCGCCTTGCCAGGGGTGGGCGAGGCTGTGGCGCTTTATACCGAACTGGTGGTGCGCGAAGATTTGCTGCAACTGTTCGGCTTTGCCACCATGCTGGACAAGGAATGGCACAAGCTGTTGACCACGGTGCAAGGCGTCGGCGCCAAGGCTGCGCTGGCGATCATGGGCACTTTGGGGGCCGAAGGTGTTGCGCGCGCACTGACGCTGGGCGATCAGCGCGCCATTCAGGCCGCCCCCGGTGTGGGGCCAAAGCTGGCACAACGCGTTATTCTGGAACTGAAATCCAAGGCGCCGACGATCATGGCGATGGGCGCAAATCTGGCCCATGCCGCCGAAGCCGATGAAACGGTGCTGGAACCGATGACCCCGGTGGTGGCGGGGCCGCGCAAAGCACTGCCGCCCAGCATGGCGCAGACCCGCGCCGCCTCGACCGCCGATGCGCTGTCGGCGCTGATGAACCTTGGCTATGCTCAGGGTGAAGCCGCGCAAGCGGTGTCGACGATTGCGGCCGAACAGCCAGAGGCTGACACCTCGACCCTGATCCGCGCCGCGTTGAAACTGCTGGCTCCGAAGGCGCGCTGATGCAATCTGACCCCAATCTGCGGCCCGAAAAATTGCCCGAAGACAGCGACCGCGCGATGCGGCCGCAGGTGCTGGAAGAATTTGTCGGTCAGGCCGAGGCGCGCGCCAATCTGCGCATTTTCATCGAATCCGCCAAGATGCGCGGCGAGGCGATGGACCACACGCTGTTTCACGGCCCGCCCGGCTTGGGCAAAACCACCTTGGCGCAAATCATGGCGCGCGAATTGGGGGTGGGGTTTCGGATGACCTCGGGGCCGGTGCTGGCCAAACCTGGCGATCTCGCGGCGATTCTGACCAACCTTGAACCCAATGATGTGCTGTTCATTGACGAAATTCACCGCCTGTCGCCGGTGGTCGAAGAGGTGCTGTATCCGGCGATGGAAGATTTCGCGCTGGATCTGGTGATCGGCGAAGGCCCGGCGGCGCGCACGGTGCGGATTGATCTGCAGCCCTTTACCCTCGTGGGGGCAACCACGCGGCTTGGTCTGCTGACCACGCCGCTGCGCGACCGCTTCGGGATTCCGACGCGGCTGCAGTTTTACACCGAAGATGAACTCGACCTGATCGTGACCCGCGGCGCACGGCTGCTTGGCATCACCTCTGACCCCGCCGGCACCCGCGAAATCGCCCGCCGCGCCCGCGGCACCCCGCGCATCGCCGGCCGCCTGCTGCGC
>JAHEDL010000470.1 GCA_024641255.1 Pseudorhodobacter sp. | reverse complement strand
CTCTGCATCGCCCGACAATCGGGCCGAAAACCAATCGCCAATGCCGCGCGTCTGCACCGGTTCGGCCAAAGGCGTCAGGTCAACCCGCGCCGCCCCCGCCACAACCGGCACCGCCAGCACTAGAACCTCCTCCAACGCCGCCGCCGACTCTGGGTTGATCTGCAGCCCCGCCCGCGCCGCTTCGCCCGGAGCCAAGCGGTTCGACAGACCGCGCGTCGGCCACAGCGGCGTCACACTAAAATCCGCGTTGAAATACAGCGCCGAGACATCCAGATCCTGCCCCGACACATTGGTAAAGCGCAGCCAAAGCTGATCACAGGGGGCGACGCCTTGCGCCGGGTCAACCGGTTCGGCCTGCCGCGCCGCGCCACAATCCGGGGCTGGCCTGCGCTGCCAGTCAAGCTGCAGCGCGGCGGTGCCGGTCAGGCTGCGCCCCGCAACACTGGCAAGCAAGCGGCGCAGACGCAGGCTATAGCTGGCTTGCGCCCGCACCCGCGCCACCGCCGCCGCTGCGTCTTCGCCCGCCAGCAGGGTGATCCGCGGGCTGGAACCGGCGCCATCGCGGTCCAACTGACCATCGGGGCCAGCCAAGGCAACGCCGCCATCGACCAAGATCGGCACCAGATCGGCGTTCGGCTGTGCCGGACCCAAGGCTTGCTGCCAAACCGCATAGTCAAAGCCATCTTGCGGATCAGCCCGTATTGGCGCGGCAAAGGCCACCGGTGGTGGCGGCGCGGGGGCGACAAGCTCGGCCCAAGCAGCCGCCGGGGCGGTCGCAGGCAGGGCCGCGCTGCGCGCTGCGACCTTGTCCAACGTCACCTCGGCCAAGGCGGTGCCGCCAGCGGCTTCGGCATAAAGCGCCAACTGATCGCCGGGGTTCAGGCCTTGCAGCAGCCCGGCTTGCACCACACCCGCCGTCACCGCAAATCGCATCGGCTGCGCGGGGCCAAACACCGCCGTTTGCAGCATCGGCCCTTCGCCGTCAGGAGCCTGTGGGGCCGCGCCTTGCACCATCGCCGCCGCCGTCGCGGTTAAAACCTGTGCCCAAGCCGCATCGGGGCTGCGCGCCAACACCTGCGACAGCCGAAGGGTAAATTCCCCCTGCCACAACCCCGTGTCACCCACCGGATATTCAAACGACCGTTGATCTGATTGCGACGAATAGAGGAACACGAAATCGCCCTGCAACGGATCGGTCGCAACGCCGCGAACCGAGGCCGCCGTATCCGGAATACCCATATCTTGCGCGCTTAGCCCGCGCGCGGTGCCCCCGCCCGCACCAATGCCACGAAAGCCGGTGTCGGAATGACAAGCGTCGATCAGACCCACCAGCTTGACACCGCGCGCCAGCATCGGCCGTGCCCAGGCTTGCAGTTCATCATCCAGAATTGCGTTTTCGACGGCGGCAATATCGCCCTTCCAGCCCGCAGCGTCGCTGGGCAGAAAGATCTCGTCATAGCCGCCGCCCTCATCGCCCGACATATCCGGCGCCTGCCCGCCATGGCCGGAAAAATAGAACACCACCGTGTCGCCGGGCTGCGCCTGTGCCGCCACATCGGCCAAAGCCGCAAGAATACCGGCGCGGGTTGGCTGCACGGTTCTGACGCCTGCGGGCAAAGCTGACGCATCCGAGGTCAACGCCACCATATCCGCAGCCCGAACGCCCCGCGCCGCCAACACCGACACCATCAGCGCAACGTCATTGGCCGGGCCTTGCAGGTCGGCATCCAGCACGGTGTAATCACTGACCCCAACCAGCACCGCGCGCAGCTCGGCCCCGGCCGGAACCGCCCGAACCACAAGTAACACGGCTAAAATCGCTGATCGAAATATCTGCACCATGATGGCCACAGGATAGCCCAGCCGTGCAATCGGGCAAGCGCGCTGTGACACGTGACCAAACTTGTCACATTGCTCTTTTGAAAATACTCCCCCCGGAGGGTCGGCAGCCACCACGCAGCCCAAACCTTACGGGTCAAGCACCAACTTCGGCCACAGGATTTCCAACACAAAACCCTTTTCCACCATGGGCAATTGCAGCTTTGCGCCGTGGCGGGCGGCGATGGCGTGCACCAGCGCAAGGCCAAGGCCGTGGCCCTTGATGCCGCGATCCTTGTCGCGGTCGGCGCGCACAAAGCGGTCAAAGGCCGACAGCTTCAGGCTGTCGGGCAGTCCGGGGCCGGTATCGGCGATGCGCAACACATGGCCGTCGCCAGTGGCGTGCAGATCAAGCTGCAGGCTGTCCCCGGCAGCACAGTATTTGATCGCGTTATCCAGCAGGTTCGACAGCAGTTGCGCGATCAGGTTGCGGTCGCCCAGCACCTGCAAATCGGGCACCACCGTCAGCGTGCAGTGCAGCGCTTTGTCTTCGCCCAAAGGTTCATAAAGATCCCAGACTTCGGCAACCACCGCCGACAGATCAACCGGAACCAAGCCGCCGCCGCTGCCCTGATCGGCCTCGGCGCGGCTGATGTCCAACAGTGAATCGAACACCCGGATTGCGCTGCGCATTTCGGCTTTCAGCGCCGCCGCAAGATCGGGTTGGCCTTCGATCCGCGCCAGTTTTTGCATGATGCGGTTCAGCGGCGTGCGCAGTTCGTGCGCGATGGTGTCTGACAGACGGTGCGTGGCGCGGTTCAGGTTTTCGATCCGGTCCAGCATGGCGTGGACATGGGTTTCCAGCAGACCAAATTCGTCGGCACTGCGCGGGCCGGGCAGGCGCGCGGCAAGATCGCCCGCCGCGACCCGATCCGCCAGAGTGTTAATGCGACCAATGCGCGCCATCACCCCGCGCGCCGCCAGCCATCCCACCGCCGCCCCCGCCAGCGCCAGCACCGCGCCCAGCGCCATCATGCCGCGCCGCAAGCTGGCCAAGGTAGCGTCCAGCGGTGCCAAGGAATGCGCGATCAGCAGCGGAAAGCCCCCCGGCAAGGTGCGCGCGACGCCAAGCCAACGGCTGCCGCCCGTGGTAAACTCGATAGCCTGATCAGGCGAAAACCCGTCACCCTGCGCGATGATTTCGGCAGGCCAAGCGGCTTCGGTGCCAGCCAAAACCACGCCATTGCGGTCTTGCAGCAATAGCATTTCGCCGCCGGTGCCCGCAGTGGTGCGATAATCAATCGCCTGGCGCAGCGCGATGATGCGGCGCTGTTCGTAAAGGGCGGCAAAGCCGTTCAGATCGGCGGTCAGCAAGACCTGTGACGCCTGCATCATCCGGGCCTGCACCAGCCGATATTGCAGCCCCATCGCCGCGAGCGACAGCGCCGCAATAGCCAGCGCCATCAGTCCCGCCAACCGCAGTGTTGCGCGCGCGGCCAAAGGGCGATGCTGGGTCATGCCTGCGCCAAGGGGGCAAAGACATAGCCTTCGCCGCGCGCGGTCTGAATCGCGGTAGAGCCTGCGTCTTCCAGCTTGCGGCGCAGGCGGCCGACATGCACATCAACGACATTGGTGCCCGGATCAAAATGCAGGTTCCATACATTTTCCAACAATTGCATCCGCGTCACCACTTGGCCCGCGTTACGGGCGAAATAGGTAATCAGTTCAAATTCCTTAGGCGAAACAGCAACATGCGCACGATTCACATGCACGGTGCGCGCTTTCATGCGAATTTCAAGTGCCCCGAAGGCAAGCAGATCATTGTCTAAAACCTGCATTGTGCCGCGCCGCAACAGGGCGCGCAGTCGGGCGCGCAGCTCTTCCGGTTCGAACGGTTTTGGTAAGTAATCGTCCGCGCCTTTTTCCAGACCCTCAACGCGGTTGGCTGCGCGGCCAAGCGCCGACAGCACAAGGATCAGGCCAGAGGCGCCCGCCGCGCGCATCCGCGCAATCGCGTCAACGCCGTCGCCACCGGGCAACATTCGGTCCAGCACGATCACCCGAAAATCTTCGGTTGATGCCGCAAGACCTGCGGCCAGCGTTTCCACCACCACCGGTATGCAGCCAAGCCCGCGCACTTCGGCGGCCACAGCGGCGGCAGTTTCAGGGTCATCCTCGACAATCAGGATGCGGTCCATGTTAAAATCCCTTGGTTTTTATCAGATGTCAGAACACCACCACGTCCGGGTCAAGCACATTCGCGCCCCCGACCGGACGAATGGATTTGGCCGTGGCCCATGGGTCGATCAGAACGTGGCGGGTGCCGGTTTCGCCTTGCAGCAACAACAGCACGGGTTTGGTGACGGTGACTGATGCCGGATCTTGCGCGATGCCGTCGATTTTCACGATGCGATCCCCCGCCGCGACACCCGCAAACACGGCTGGAGAGTTCTGCGACACGGCACTGATCCACCCCGAAGCATCAGCCGAAATGCCCAAGGCTTGCAGGCTATAGCTGGACACCCGTGTCAGCCCGGCGGCGTCGCGCAGGGTCAGGCCAGACAGTTCAACCGGTGCAAGATCGGCCAGCAAAACCACCACCGCCGCGTCGCGCAGCACGGTGAATTCGGCCTCATGCGCGGCCTGA
>JAHEDL010000465.1 GCA_024641255.1 Pseudorhodobacter sp. | reverse complement strand
CCCGGTTGACAAGCCCGCGCGGCAAAGGCAAAACCGCGCCACATAACCCGCAACCGGGCGTTTCGTAGGCGCCAAAACGACGAGGAGGACACGATATGTCCCAGATCTCCCTTACCTTCCCCGATGGCAACAAGCGCGACTATGCAGCGGGCGTAACCGCCGCTGAAGTGGCCGCAAGCATTGCGCCGGGCTTGGCGAAAAAGGCGATTTCAGCCTCGGTCAACGGTGCGCATTACGACCTGCAATGGCCGATCATGGCCGATGCGGCGATTGCGATTCACACCATGGCCGATGACGCGCAAGCGTTGGAACTGATCCGCCACGACCTTGCGCATATCATGGCGCGGGCGGTGCAGGAAATTTGGCCGGATGTGAAAGTCACCATCGGGCCAGTGCGCGATTACGGTTGGTTTTACGATTTCGACCGCGCCGAACCGTTCACCCCCGAAGATCTGGGCACGATTGAAGCCCGCATGAAACAGATCATCAACGCCCGCGAGCCGGTGAAAACCGAAGTCTGGAGCCGCGCGCGCGCCGTTGAATACTACCGTGGCCGCCACGAGCCTTTCAAACTGGAACTGATCGACCGCATCCCCGAAGATCAGGATCTGCGGATGTATTGGCACGGCGATTGGCAAGACCTGTGCCGCGGCCCACATTTGCAGCACACCGGCCAAGTGCCCGCCGATGCGTTCAAGCTGACCCATGTGGCTGGCGCCTATTGGTTGGGCGATGCCTCGCGCCCGATGCTGCAGCGTATCTATGGTCTGGCGTTCAAGAACCGCGACGACCTGAAAGCGCATATGACCATGCTGGAAGAGGCCGCCAAGCGCGACCACCGCAAGCTTGGCCGCGAAATGGACCTGTTCCACATTCAAGACGAAGCACCGGGCATGGTGTTCTGGCATCCGAACGGCTGGACGGTGTATCGCCAGTTGGAAGATTACATGCGCGGGCGGCTGAAGTCGGCGGGCTATAAGGAAATCAAGACACCGCAAGTGGTTGACCGCGTGCTGTGGGAAAAATCGGGCCACTGGGAAGCCTACCGCGAAAACATGTTCATCGTCGAAGTGGACGAAGAAGGTGCCAAAGAAAAGCGGATCAACGCGCTGAAGCCGATGAACTGTCCTTGCCATGTGCAGGTCTATAATCAAGGTCTGAAATCCTACCGCGATCTGCCGCTGCGTCTGGCGGAATTCGGGTCGTGTCACCGTTACGAATCTTCGGGTTCGATGCACGGCCTGATGCGGGTGCGTGGCTTTACCCAAGACGACGCGCATATCTTCTGCACCGAAGACCAGATCGAGGCGGAATGCGCGGGCTTTATCGCCCTGCTGTCCAGCGTTTACAAAGACCTTGGGTTCGAGAAGTTCGACATCAAACTGTCGACCCGCCCGGACGTGCGCGTCGGGTCGGACGAGGTTTGGGACAAGGCCGAAAACGCGCTGCAAAAGGCGATTGAAGGTCTGGGTCTGCCCTATACCATCAACCCCGGCGATGGCGCGTTCTATGGCCCGAAGCTTGATTTCAAGCTGACCGACGCGATTGGCCGCGAATGGCAGTGCGGCACTTTCCAGGCAGACTTTAACCTGCCGGTGCGTCTGGATGCGGAATTTGTTGGCGAAGATGGTGCTAAACACCGCCCCGTCATGCTGCACCGCGCGGTTCTGGGGTCGTTTGAACGCTTCATCGGGATCTTGATCGAAAACTACGCAGGTAAGCTGCCGTTCTGGCTGGCACCGCGTCAGGTGGTTGTGGCGTCGATCGTGTCGGACGCCGACCCGTTTGTGCATGAAATCACCAATGCGCTGATCAAGGCGGGGGTGCGGGCCGAGGCCGACACCCGGAACGAAAAGATCAACTACAAGGTCCGCGAACATTCGGTCGGCAAAGTGCCGGTGATTCTGGCGATCGGCATGAAGGAAGTCGAAGAGCGCACGGTATCTGTGCGGCGTCTGGGCGATACCCGCACCGAAACCATGTCGCTGGATCAGGCCTTGGCAGAGTTTGGCTTTGCGGCACTGCCGCCAGCTGGCCACTAAGCCTGCGCCAAAAATGCAAAAGAGCGTCGGGAAACCGGCGCTTTTTTTGTCTGCGGGACGTTGGGGGCTTAGGGGCGCTGGTCTTAGTGTGCGTCGGGCTGGCGCGCAGCCAGGGCCAGCAGACCGCCAAGGCCACACATTGCAATCGGAAACATCGTAAACACGCCAAATCCGAAGGCAAACCAGATGCCCGCAGCCGAGGCCAGCATCAAAACCCCGGCAGGCAGATTTTGCGACCGCGCCATCGCTGCCCCGGCAATTGCAAGGATCGGCGCCAAAAAGCTGGCGATCTGGATCACCAGCGGATGGTCAACCTGCCGCGCCACATCGCCAATTTCGCCATTCTTTTCGACAAACACGGTGTAGCCGTAGCCAAAAAATCCAACAATCATAGCAAGTAAGCCGCCAATCAGGCCTAAAGTCAGGGCGGCGTTGCGCATGCGAATCTCCGTGCTTGATTTCTTTTTTAGGTTTGGCATGATTTGCGCAGTGAAGACAGACTTTCTGATCGCCTATCGTGGCCCTGGAAGACCTGCTGCACGGCCCGTGGCAATGTCGCTGCGGGAGGGTTGAGATAGGAGAGACGGCATGCCGACCGGCACCGTAAAATGGTTCAATAGCACCAAGGGTTATGGCTTTATTGCGCCCGACAATGGCGGTAAGGACGTGTTCGTCCACATTTCGGCAGTAGAGCGTGCCGGACTGAAAGGTCTGAACGACAACCAGAAAATCGGCTACGAGCTGCAATCTGGTCGCGACGGCAAAGAATCTGCTGGCGATCTGCGGCTGTTGTAACGCCCTAGGAAGGCGGCCCCTTTAGGGGCCGCTTTTCATTAAAGAACAGCCGCCTGCACGGCCTCGTCCCAGCCCAGCAGCCATTTGCCATCGGCATTGATGACGGGGCGTTTCATCACGGCAGGTTGCGCTGCAATCTGCGCCTCTGGCTCTGACGCTTTCAGAAAATCGGAAAACCCGCGGTAGGTGGTGGACTGTTTGTTCACCGCGCGGTCGCCAAATTCGGTGACAATGGTGTCGATTTCGGCGGCCGTCAGCGGGTTTGCGCGCACATCGCGGAAGGTGACGGCATGGCCGGCAGCTTCGATGGCCTTCAACGCCTTCTTGCAGGTGTCACAGGTGGAGATTCCGTAAAGGATCATCAGTGCCTCTTTGCGTTGTGATGCGGTGGCAAAGCTATGCCTGAGCGGTGCAGCTTCGGCAACCGCCTAGCCAAGCAAGGCCCGCGTCACCGCAAGCCCGCCCCATGCCGACAGCGCCGTCAGAGCTGTACCCCAGATTACATCGGTGGCGACCATTTCCGCCGACCAGCTTTTCATGATCGCAAAGCTGGTGAATTCGTAGGTGCCATAAGCCATCGCGCCCAGAATGGCGGCAGGCAGCAGCACGGCGCTGCCGGTTTTCAGCGCGGGCAGAGACACGAGGTAGATCAGCCCTGCCACATAAAGCAGATAAAACACGGCGGCGGGCAGCACGCGGATGTTTTCGGCCAACTGGTCACCCAGATTACGCTGAAACAGCGGCCGCATGTGCAAGGCCAGCATCAGCGCATCAAGGATCAAGAAAATCGCGGCGGTGGACAGGTAAAGGATCAGGCTGGGCATAGGAAACTCCGGTTTTTTCGCTATCTAGGGCGAAAACCGGAAATGTCGCGTCGTGGCGGATTTATTTAATTGCAGGCCTTTGCCCCCAGAAAGGGCCGCGCCTTGGGCGGCGCGGCTGGTTTCGGGTTAGCCCCAAACCTCGACAAATTCGCGCCATTCGCCCTTGCTCATCCCCGAAGTTTCTTGCGCCACAGCCTCGCCCGCCAAGCGGCGTTTCAGCACGGCGATGGCCTTGCCCGACAGGGTAACGCCGCCCATGCGGTAATCTTCGAAGGCGGCAAAGGCCAAAGGCACCCAATCGCGGGTGATGGCGGCGATGATTTCGGCATAAACCCGAATTTCATATTGCGCATGGGCATCGGCGCGCAGGCGCAAGAAGTGGAACAGGTTGTGCAGATCGGTCTTCCAATACCACTGCGTATAGATGTTCATCGGCAGGTTCATCCGCGCCAATTCGCGGGCAAGCCCCTGCTGACCGTCTTGGCTAAGCATCGCTTCGTAGTTGTCATAGGACCGCGCGGCGTCGGATTTCAAAAGCTCCAGCACGCGGGCGGATTCTTCGCCCGACAGCACCGCGCCGCGACCCTGATTGTTCACCGTGGATTGCGCCGCAAGCTGCGACGGTTCGGGGATGTAGAATTCACGATCAAGGATCGAATAGCGCGCCGAGTATTCGTTGACGTTGGCGGTGCGGTGGCGGATCCACTGCCGCGCCACGAACACCGGAAGTTTGACGTGCAGCTTGACTTCGCACATCTCGAACGGGGTCGAATGCCAGTGCCGCATCAGATAGCGGATCAGGCCTT
>JAHEDL010000460.1 GCA_024641255.1 Pseudorhodobacter sp. | reverse complement strand
CTCAAACAGCATTTCGAGAAACCCTCCGTCAAGAAAGCCCGTGAGCAAGCCGAAGCCGTTCGCCGTGCGCGTAAACTCGCGCGCAAGAAGCTTCAGCGTGAAGGCGGTCTTTAAGGTTTTGGCGGCTTAGCCGTTAAACTGAAAGACGTTTGCGACACTGGGGCAGCGATGCCCACCCGATTGACCCCCGTCCGCAAGGCCGGGGGTTTTTCCTTGCGATGTGGGCACGTCTGCGGTGCAATACCGGGGGCGGGCGCGAGGCGGGCATGATTACGACCAGTGCAGAGTATTTCGACAAAGGCTGCGGGCGGTGTGACCGCTTTGCGACGGCCGATTGTTCGGTGCAGCGTTGGCGGGCGGGGGTGTTTGCCCTGCGCCAGATCTGCCAAGCCGCCGGGTTGCTGGAGACGGCGAAATGGGGGCATCCGTGCTATATGCACCACGACCGCAACATTGCGCTTATTGGGGCGTTTCGCGGCGATTTCCGGCTGACGTTTTTCAACGCGGCCTTGATGCAAGACCCGGAAGGTGTGCTGCAAAAGCAGGGCGCGCAGAGCCGTTTTCCCGATATGATCCGATTTACCGATGTGGACCAAGTTGCGGCATTGGCCCCGACCCTCCGGCAATATCTGGCCGAGGCGATGGGCTATGCCGAAGCCGGGGTGAAGCCGGTAAAGGCGGTGCAAGACCTGACCCTGCCTGATGAACTGATTGAGGCGTTGGACAGCGACCCCGAGCTTGCCGAAGCGTTTCACAGCCTGACGCCGGGGCGGCAGAAAAGCTATGTGCTGCACCTGACCTCTAGCGCAAATCCGGCTACGCGGCGGGCGCGGATTGCCAAGGCGCGGGCCAAGATATTGGCGGGCAAAGGTGCCAACGAATACTAGCTGCGGTCAGACCGCAAGGGCGGTGGTTTTCACCACGGTGCGCAGGGCAAAGGAGGATTGCATTTGCCGCACGCCGGGCAGCCGCGACAGGTGTTGGCGGTGGATGCGGGCGAAATCTTCGGTGTCTTCGGCCATGATCTTGATCAGATAGTCGGCGGTTCCGGCCATAAGGTGACATTCCAGAATGTCGGGCACGCGGGCGACTTCGCGTTCAAAGGCGTCCAGCAGGTCTTCGGCCTGCGATTGCAGGGTGATTTCCACGAAAACCGTGGTGGGTTTGCCCATGCGGCGGGCATCCAGCAGGGCGACATAGCCCGCGATATAGCCCGCCTCTTCCAAGAGCTGCACCCGGCGGTGGCAGGCCGACGGCGACAGGTTGACCCGTTCAGACAGTTCGGCATTGGTGATGCGCCCGTCTTTTTGCAGCACCCCCAAGATGCGGCGATCGGTTGCGTCAAGTTCGGGCGTCATGGTGATTTCTTTCGTAGATTTGCCAAATTGGTGCAGAATCTATCACGAAGCCTGTGTGGCGTCATTAAAGTTTCAAAGCAATTGCGCTGAAATCGGATCAGACTTTGCCGTAAGGACAGGAAAGTCCGTCAGGGAGAGAGTTATGAAAATCGGTTGCCCGAAAGAGATCAAGCCGCAGGAATTCCGCGTTGGCATGACGCCGAACGCCGCGCGGGAAGCGGTAAATGCCGGTCACACGGTGATGGTGGAAACCCATGCCGGTGTGGGCGCGGGGTTTAGCGACGCCGACTATGTGGCGGCTGGCGCCAAGATCATTGCCACCGCCGAAGAGGTCTTCGCGCTGGCTGATATGATTGTGAAGGTGAAAGAGCCGCAACCGATTGAACGCAAGCGGCTGCGCGAAGGCCAGTTGCTGTTCACCTATTTGCACCTTGCGCCCGATCCGGCGCAGACCGCCGATCTGCTGGCCAGCGGCGTGACCGCGATTGCCTATGAAACCGTCACCGATGATCGTGGTGGTCTGCCGCTTTTGGCGCCGATGTCGGAAGTGGCGGGGCGGTTGTCGCCGCAGGTGGGCGCGTGGACGCTGCAAAAGGCCAATGGCGGACGCGGCGTGTTGCTTGGCGGCGTGCCGGGAGTGTTGCCTGCCAAGGTTCTGGTGATTGGCGGCGGGGTGGTGGGCACCCATGCGGCCAAGGTCAGCGCCGGGATGGGCGCGGATGTGACGGTGATTGACCGGTCGGTGAACCGCCTGCGCTATCTGGACGATGTGTTTGGTGGTCAGTTCAAGAACGCCTATGCCGATGCCGCCACCACGATTGAACTGGCGCGGCAGGCCGATCTGATCATTGGCGCAGTGCTGATCCCCGGGGCGGCAGCGCCGAAGCTGATTTCGAAAGCGCAATTGGCCGAGTTGAAGCCCGGTGCGGCGCTGGTGGACGTGGCGATTGACCAAGGCGGTTGCTTTGAAACCAGCCGTGCCACGACGCACCAAGACCCGATCTACGAAGTCGACGGCATCATGCATTACTGCGTGGCGAACATGCCGGGGGCGGTTGCGCGCACCTCGACCCAAGCTTTGGGCAATGCCACGCTGCCGTTCATGATGGCGCTGGCGAACAAGGGCTGGAAACAGGCCTGCGCCGACGACAAGCACTTGCTGAACGGGCTGAATACCCATGCGGGCAAGCTTACCTATGCGGCGGTTGGTGATGCCTTGGGCCTGCCAGTGATCAGCGGCGCAGCCGCCCTGGCAATGTGAGCCAATAAAAAAGGGGCGGCCTGATGGCTGCCCCTTTTCCTATTATTGATGCGGCTGGTTTTGGCTTATTTGACTTTTGCCAATACGTACATTGCGGCCATATCGCCAGTGATCTCAGAGCCGTCCAACGCAAGCGCGGTAAGCGTGTTTTTGCCCACGCGATACGAACGGTGTTCGCTCTGGTCGATCAGGGTGACGACAGTACCGGACTTGTCGAGGCTGTAGCTGCCCTTGGTGACAAAAGGCTCGCCCTTGCCCTGATAGGTTTCAGTGATGGCATAGGTGCCATCGGCGTTCAGGGTCAGTTTGGTTTCGATCCCCGAACAATCCGCGCAAGGCAGGACACCTGCGTAGCTGCCAATAACGGCTGTGGATTGAGAAGCGATTGTCCCGGCTGGGGCGCTGGTGACTGGAATACAGGCAGCGGTGGCTACAACGATCAACAAAGGCGCGATAAATTTCGACAACATTTCAAATACTTTCATGCACTAGGGTAAAGGCGCAATTGGCACCGGATCGGCCGATACCACACTCAATTATTTTTTGACAGCTGCCAGAATATCTTTCAGCACGTCGAGTTCAGTCGGGCCAGCAGGGGCCGCTGGGACTTCGGCCTTTTTCGGCATGGCTTTGTTCATCGCCTTGATCAGCATGAACACCACGAAGGCGATGATCACGAAATTGATTACGGCGGTGATGAAGGCGCCATAGGCAAACACCGCAGCACCGGCTTCTTTGGCGGCGGCAAGCGAGGCCGGGCTGGTGCCGGACAGGTCGATGAACATATCCGAGAAATTGATACCGCCCAAGATAAGCCCGATGATCGGGTTGATCAGGTCGCCCACAAGGCTGTTAACGATGGCGGTGAAGGCGGCGCCGATGATGATACCCACGGCAAGGTCCATCACATTGCCCTTCATAATGAAGGCTTTGAACTCTTTGATCATTCTACTGTTCCCTTGTCTGCGCCCGTCTTGTTGCCGGGCTTGTCTGCCTGCGCCCGGTACGGGCGCAGGCATTATGGCATAACTTAGGCATAAATTTAACGGGGAATATTCTGGGCCGTGTGACAACCCCTGCCGATTATTCGCCGTAGGGCACCCAGATGGTTTTAACTTCGGTCGCGGCGCGCAGGAATTCGCGGCCTTCGCCTTCGGCCCCGAACCAATCGCGCGCGCGGGCGTGGTTGACCCAAGTGCGCTTGACGTTGCCCGCCGCTTCTTTTTCGATCATCGCGGACAGCGGCGAGGACGAAAACGACCACACCGCATCAACATCGCGATGGCCTGCCAGCGGCTTGGCCAGTTCGGCATGGGCGCCGGTGACAATGTTGACCACGCCGCCGGGCAGATCCGACGTATCCAGCACCTGATAGAAATCGGTCGCGGCCAAGGGCGCCACTTGCGACGGCACCAGCACCACGGTGTTGCCCATCGCAATCGCGGGCGCCATCACCGAAATCAGCCCCAGCAGCGGCGCTTCGTCGGGGCAAAGCGCGCCGATCACACCACAGGCTTCGTTCATCGCCAAAGCCACGCTGCGCAGGGGCACCGATTTGACCGCACCATCGAATTTGTCGGCCCAAGCGGCATAGGTGAACAGGCGTTGAATGCTGGCCTCAACCTCGGCCTCGCCCGGCTTGCCGGTCAGATCGCGCAGGCGTTTGGCGAATTCATCGGCGCGGGCCGACAGGTTTTCGCCGATGTAATACAAGATCTGCGCCTTGTTGTGCCCGGTGGCCTTGCCCCAGCCCTTGGCGGCATGGGCGGCCTCGACCGCGTTGCGAATGTCTTTGCGATTGCCAAGGCCGACATGGCCCAGCAGCTTGGACTTGGCCGACCAGATCGGCAGAC
>JAHEDL010000454.1 GCA_024641255.1 Pseudorhodobacter sp. | reverse complement strand
GATCGCGTTCATGCTGCACGGCATTGGAAAACATGCACTGGCTGGACAGCACGCGGCCGGATGCGATGTCTTCGGCAGTGCGGTTTTGCACGATGCGCACCTGTTGCCCGGCCTTCAACAGCCCGATGCCCAGTTGCAGCCCCGATTGTCCGCCGCCGATGATGGTTATTTTTCTCATTCTTATAGCTCCCCGTCTTCATCTTGGTGTTAAATATCCCCGCCGGAGGCAGCACCGCCCCCGCAGGCGCTAGCTCATCAGTTGCGGAATAGCCGCCACAGCCTGTTCTGGCCCCATCGCGGTATAGCCGCCGTCAACGCAGATATCGGTGCCGGTGATAAAGCTGGCCTCGTCCGAACACAGAAACAGCACGGCGCTGGCAACCTCTTCGGGGTTGGCAACGCGGCCCAACAGGTGGAACGGCGCGGCGACGGCATCGGTTTTGGCACGATTGCCGCCGGTCAACTGATCCATGATGTTCGACCAGGTCCACCCCGGCGACACCGCGTTCACCCGAATGCCGTCGGGGGCAAGATCCATCGCCTGATTGCGGGTCAGTTGCAGGATGGCGGCCTTTGACACCGGATAAACCCAGCGCCCGGTTTGTGCCACGCGCGACGAGATTGAGCCAAAGTTCACAATCGCGCCTTTGGTGGCGGCAAGCTCTGCCCGTGCGGCCTGCATCAGCATCACCGAACCGACGATGTTGATATCAAGCGCAGTCAGCCAATCGGCGCGGCTGGTTTCGGCGCCATTGTCCAGATAGCTGCAAGCGACATTGACCAGAAAGTCGATGCGGCCAAAGCGGGACTTGGTGGCTTTCACCAGATCGGCAATCTGGGCATCGTCGCGCAGATCGCAGGCTTGAAAGCCAACGCCTTCGGCTTCGGCGGCGGGGGCGATGTCTGCCACCATCACTCGCACGCCCGCGGCTTGAAACGCCGCCACAATGGCTTGGCCGATTTTGGTGCTGCCGCCTGGCACGATGGCCACTTTGCCTGACAATCCGCGCATGATTTCCCCTGATGGTGTTTTGAATTTGAAACAGCGTCGGGCGCGGCGGCGGCGGGCGCTATCCGGCAAGCGGGGCGACTATCCGAAAAACGAAAAAATCGTCATGGCGACGTCTCAGTTTTGCCAAAGCGTGCTAGGCTTGCGCATCGACAAGAGGGCAGGGATGCAAACGCAGCCATTGGCGGGCCATCAGTTGTTTCGCTCGACCGATCTCGACGAGGCGCGGGAACGGGTTGCGGCGGTGTTTTGTCCGCATCGGCTTGACCGCATCGGCAAGGCTGCGATGGATGCCCGCCATCATCATCTGGCGGGCGAACGGCTTAGCCTGAACTACATCCAATATGGCGCAAAGACGCTGATTGCGCCGGGCGCGCTAGAGCGGTTTTATCTTTTGCAAATCCCGCTTGCGGGTGGGGCTGCGATTGTGAACGGCTGTGACCGCTACTATTCCGACCCAAACGCGGCTGCGGTGCTGAACCCGCATCAGACTACCACGATGATCTGGGAAGAAGGCACGCGTCAGGTCTTGCTGCAGATTGACCGGCGGGCGCTGCAAGATCATTTGTCGGCGCAACTGGGTGCGCAGGCCGTGCGCCCGTTGACCTTTACCGGCGCGCTGGATCTAAGCCGGGGATCGGGGGCGGCGTTGCGCCGCTTGGTGTTGTTCCTGATCGCCGAGGCCGATGCCGGTGGCGCGCCGATTGGCGCCGGGCTTGCGGGCCGTGCGGTGGAAAGCGCACTGCTGTCGGGCCTGTTAGATGCGCATCGCCACGATTACGAAGCCTTGCTGGGCCGCCGCCGGGCCGCACCGCGCCCGCGCCACCTGCGGCTGGCCGAAGGCTATATCGAGGCGCATCTGGATCAGGCAATCACGCTGGAAGACGTGGCGGCGGCGGCCGGGATCAGCCCGCGCGGGCTGCAACTGGCATTTCGCCAGCATCGTGGTGTCACGCCGTTGGGGTTTTGGCGCGATTTGCGGTTGGCGCGGGCGCATGCCGATCTGGTGGCGGGCGCGGCTTCGGTAACAGAAATCGCGCTGCGCTGGGGTTTTCAGCATTTTGGCCGGTTTTCGGAAAGCTACCGCAGCCGCTATGGCCTTAGCCCCCGCGACACATTGCGTGCGGCGCGGGGGGAAGGGTATCAGGATTAGCGCGGATTAGCCGCGCAAAAGCCGTGTCAGTTCCGCAATCAGTGTTTCGGTGCCAGCCAGCGTTGTCATGATGCCGGGCGACAGGCGCAGGGTTTGGCTGCGGTTGTCGGTGGTGATGCCCAGCTTGCGCAAGGCGGCAACGATATCCGCCGCCGGATGGCTTTCGGGCAGGCGCAGCATGACAGACCCGCCGCGCTTGGCTTCATCGCGCGGCGTGACCAGATGCAGGCCCAGCGTATCGGCGGCTTCGATCAACCGCGCGGTCAAGCGGCGGTTATGCGCCAACAGCGCGGCCTGATCCTGCGCCGCGTGCCAATCCAGCGCCGGAAGCGAGGCCAGCGCCGACATCACAGATGGCGTGCCGTTGTCGAACCGGCGAATATCTGGGGCGTAGGAAAACGCGGTGATATCCCAGTTGAACGGGTTTTCCTGACTGAACCAGCCGCGCAGTTCGGGGTGGCAGTGCTGCACCAGCCGGGGCGACAGATACAAGATGCCTGCACCGGGGGTGCCGCACATCCATTTCAGGCTGGTTGAGACGGTGAAATCCACTTCGGGCGCATGCACGTCATAGGGGATCAGCCCCGCACCTTGGGTGATATCGGTGCCAATCAGCGACCCCATGCGACGGCCATGCGCCACCATGCGTTTCAGGTCGATGCGGTGCGAGGTGGTGGACGAAATCCACGTCAGCAGCGCCAGACCAACATCGGGCGTCCAGGCCTCCAGAAAATCGTCATCCTCGACATGCGCCGCACCTTGGCGGAACGGCACTGTGTGCAGGGTAAAGCCCAGACGTTCGGCCAGACCGTTCAACAAAAAGTGGTTAGACGGAAAGCAATCGGCCCCGACCAGCACCTTTTTACCGCGCAAATGGCCCGGCGGAAGCGAGGTAAGCACCGCATGAAACGCGCCGGTGACGTTTTCAAAGCTGGTCACAGAATTCGCGGCGGCGTTCAGAATGGCGCGCCAGCGGTCCAGAAACCGCGCCCGCGCGCCCAAGGCATAGGCCCATTGGCTGTCATCGGGTTTGCCCCAGACAAAGGCGAATTCGGCCATTGCCCCCGCAAGGTCGCGCGCCTTGGTCGGATACATGCCGATCGAATGATAAAGGAAGTAGGTTTCCGACATGTTACACCGAATGAAGGGCCAGCGCGACGCCTTGACCGACGCCGACACAAAGGGTTGCAAGGGCATGGCTGCCCCCGGTTTCATATAACCTGCGCGCCGCCGCGCCCGCAATGCGCGCGCCCGAAGCGCCCAAAGGATGCCCCATGCTGATGCCGCCGCCATAGGCGTTCACATGGGCCGCATCATCGGGCAAACCCCAAGCCCGCAGGCAGGCCAGGACCTGCGCGGCAAAAGCCTCGTTCAATTCGATCACGTCGAAATCGTGGGCGCCAAGGCCGGTTTTGGCGGTCAGTTTTGCCAAGGCGGCAATCGGGCCAAGCCCCATGACGCGGGGCGCCACGGCGGCGGCGGCGGCGGCGCCAACGCGGGCAAGCGGGGTCAGGTTATAGCGTTTCACCGCCGCCTCGGACGCCAGCAGCACCGCAGCGGCACCGTCATTGACGCCGCTTGCGTTGCCCGCCGTGACCGTGCCGGGGCTGCGGAACGGGGTTTTCAGCGCCGAAAGCTGGTCGATTGTGGTTGGGCGCGGGTGTTCATCGGCGCTGATCACCGTGTCGCCTTTGCGACCTGCGATGGTGACAGGCAAGATATCGGCGGCGTGCCAGTCGGCATTGTAGCGGGCCTGACTGCGCAGGGCGAAAGCATCTTGATCGGCGCGTGAGATAGTAGCTTCGGCAGCCACATTTTCGGCGGTTTCGGGCATTGATTCAACGCCGTAAAGTTTCGCGATGCGTGCATGCACAAAGCGCCAGCCGATGGTGGTGTCATGAATTTCGGGGGCGCGGGCGAAGGCGGTTTCGGCCTTGGGCATCACGAAGGGCGCGCGGCTCATGCTTTCGACACCGCCTGCGATGATCACGTCTGCCGCGCCGTCGCGGATGCTGCGGGTGGCGGTGATGATGGCATCAAGGCCGCTGGCGCAAAGCCGGTTGACGGTAAGCGCTGGCACCGCATCGCCTAATCGCGACAAGAGCGTGGCCATCCGCGCGACGTTGCGGTTGTCTTCGCCAGCCTGATTGGCGCAGCCGAAGATCACCTCATCTATGGTCACATCGTGCACATCCAGCAAGCCGTCGATGACGCGGGCGGCCAGATCATCGGGGCGCACCGCGCTTAGGCTGCCGCCATAGCGGCCAATCGGGGTGCGGCGCGCGGCGCAAAGGTAAACTTGGGTCATTCTG